>JAXDZY010000002.1:0-42805 GCA_034086685.1 Lachnospiraceae bacterium | reverse complement strand
GCTTTATTTGTGGAGTATTTAAACCATTACACAGCTGAGAACACAAAACAGGTTAAAAGTCAACTCATCAATTGGATTGGCTCACAGCCCTTATTTATTCAGGCATTGTTTGGAAATCTCAGCTGGGAAAGTTGAGTTATTAATATTCTTTTTTCAGACTGTTACTGCCACCTTATTAAGATGCGTATTTACAGTTTTCTCCTGTCTGCTGTTCATACCCAATACATTATTTACATCTTCCGGATTTCTGAATGTGGGTACAGCATATTTCAATGCTTCTTTAACTGTTTCATCGTCAAGGGTACATGCTTTTTTCAACAGCTGAAGGTTTTTGTTAAGCTGACTCATACTTAACGGCTCATCCCGTTCAATAAAGATCAGGCTGTTTTCTGTTCTGTCGAGTTCCTCTGTTTTAACCAGCAGTTCTTCATAAAGCTTTTCTCCGGGTCTTAATCCTGTTTCAATGATCTCGATTCCTTCTGCTCCGCTGAGTCGGATCATATTCTCTGCCAGGTCCAGTATTCTGACCGGTTTGCCCATATCCAGTACAAACAGTTCTCCGTTATTCGCCATGGCTCCTGATTGAAGTACAAGCTGGCTCGCTTCGGGAATTGTCATAAAATAGCGCACGATTCGTCTGTCTGTAACAGTTACAGGTCCTCCATTCATGATCTGTTTTTTAAACAGCGGAATAACAGAGCCGGCTGAACCGAGGACATTGCCGAATCGTGTAGCGGAATATTTCACATTACCCTGTTTACTGTATGCCATCACGATCATCTCACACATCCTCTTTGTGGCACCCATTACATTGGTTGGATTGACAGCTTTATCCGTGGACACCATCATAAATCGTTCCGTTTTGAATTTCTCACAGCACTGGACCACATTCAGAGTACCAAACACGTTATTCTCCACAGCTTCAATACAGTTATGCTCCATCAGAGGTACATGTTTATGAGCTGCTGCATGAATGACAATCTGGGGATGATATGTTTCAAATACCTTCTCCAGAGCTTTCCTGTTGGTAACCGATGCGATCTCAATCCGCAGATCCACCTTGCTGCCATAGACAATTCTCAGATCCTGCTGGACATCGTAGGCACCATTTTCATAAATATCCAGTATAATGAGCTGTTTCGGTTTCATTCTGGCAATCTGCCTGCAAAGCTCCGATCCAATGGAGCCGCCTCCGCCTGTAATCAGCACTGTTTTATCTCTGTAGTAGGCATCTGTTTTTTCGTTGGTGACAACCAGCGGCTTCCGAAACAGAAGTTCTTCAATATCAAATGACCGCAGCTGCCTTTTCGTTCCGGCAGTCTGCATGGTGGGAAAATCGTAAACCTTAACTTTGTAACCGGCCCCTGTGTAATAAGTGTACAGCCTTTTTTTCACATCCTCATCCAGTCTGGGTACGGCAAATACCACCTCCTGAACTTCGAACAGCTTCAGCTTATCAGCGGTTGCCTCATCCTCGGATATAACCGGAATATTGTGGATGGACCGTCCGATCTTTTCTTTTTTTACATCCACAAAGCATCTTGGTATGTATGCGGAGGCAGGATTGGACCACAGTTCCTCTGCCAGACTCACTCCCACACTTCCTGCTCCCACAATAGCGATTTTGATCTTCTGGGAATCCACATCCGGTTCGGTTGTCACTCTTCCTCCTGCAAATACACGTAAAAGAAAACGAAGCAGCTTTCCTTCATAATTATCCATACTGCCGCATTTATAAGCATATCGATAGATCATCCTGATAGCCAGTGCCCCCAGCAGATTCATACAGCAGAAAGCCAGCAGTTTTGCAAACATGATATGCTGAACAGGGAATACTCTTTCCATACATAAATAAACCAGAAAAGCGACAAAATCCGTAAGCAGCAGACGCATGTAACACTGTATGCCGCCATAGCGCCAGATCTGACTGTAAATTTTCCCCACACATCTGCATGCAAAAATAGAAATGAAAGCCATTAGACTTTGACATACAATACCGGATACCCCCAGATTCCCGGAGCCTCTGTACAAAATGAACAGTAATGTATCAACTAAAACAAATATCACTATATCATAAAAAAACAATGATATTTTAACCCCCAACTGCTTTTTACCCATTTGCTGAATTTCCTCCGTAACTTTGTCTGACTTTTTCTTTTACTCCGGACAACCTCAATTTATTATAGCACTGCAATTAAATAGTTCAAATAGACTGTATCTATCTTATTTATTTTACAATTATGTCTTCTATTTTTCTACACAATTTTTAACAAATTACAGGCGATTTTTTTGTGCTCATTTCCCATATGATTATGTTTTTATCTGTGACTTTTCTTCATCTGATAGATCCGCTTCTGAAAATCCATTTGCAGACATCCGACTGTCAACCACACCCGCATCCACTGAACAGGCAGAACAGCCGGGATACATACATGCAAAAAGCCGCTGCAGCCTGAAAACCGCAGCGACATTTCCATGTGAGAGCAAATATATTGATTTACATGCAGCATATATTTTTTATACAAACAGGATTATCTGAATGTTAATTCACCGGTTACGTTGTCTCTGGACTGGGTATAACTGCCATCAACGATATAGTGAGTTCCTTTAACGCGGTAAACACGGCCTACAACACCGGTGCAGGAGAATGAACCCATATATTCTGTTGTATTTGTTGCATAGCGATCATCTAAAGTAATAATATTATGCCATATTCCAAGAGAACCTTTGTACTGTAATTTAATATTCTTAACTCCAACTTTATTTACAGTATGCGAATATTCAGTTGAATAAACACACGCCAGCTTACTACTTGACTGATATATTCTAATCAATCCACTCATACTGGCACGTGCATTCGTCCCTACATTATATATACCATCTGCATATTGGTCAATTTCTCCAATATCATTTATCTGATCATCATATTCTACAAATGACTCCTGTTCACAACTAATATCAACATCATTTTCCTGAGCACAAACTGTTATATTTAAACAAAATACTGCAAGAACTACAAATACCATTATTCTTTCCAATTTACGAATTCTTTTACTCATATAATATCATACCTCCTATAATAGATTCTAACATACTCTCATCGCCAAAACTATTTATTATGTACCACCAGCCATTATACTCAAAACCTCCCATACACATGTCATTATTTACGTATACAGTGGCTTCAATCCCATTGTCAAAAATAATTTTATTTTCATTTTCAATTTGTGTGCCTACTAATCCAGCTATCTCATTATCAGATTTTTCATTCATTCGTATATTTATTTTACAATTTTCATTTTCATTGTTATATTCCCACATATAATTAAAGGAATTCTCTACTTTAGCTAATCTGATTTTCTTCAGCTCCACCCCTTCCGGCAGCCATCCGCACACAAAAAATTCCTCGCCGAAGTACTCTGCGAATTCTTCCACATTCTCAAAAATCACTGTTTCATTCTCCTGGAAGTCCGACAGTTCCGCCGGCTGTGCTTCCCCCGGCATTACGATCAGCTGGTTTGTCCACGATTCAATCATATGAAACAGATTCTGATCCATAACTGCCTGTGATGTAATATCCGCTGCCAGCAGTATGACAAGCATGGCTGCGGCGCCCCGGGCAAATCTTCGGTAATGACTGTGCCTGTTCTTCTTTTTCTGTCCAACTGAAATCCTCTGAAAATTTTCCATAAACTTCCTGCGGCTTTCATCTACCTCATCCTCATCAACTCCTTCTTCCACATCAATGATCTTCACCATGGCCTCCACCTTTTCATGCGAATATTCCGGTACATCGGCCTGGAATGTTTCCATACACAGCTGTTCTTTTACCGAATCAAGAAACTCCTGATTTCTTCGATCCTTCTGATTGCTGTCATCCCTGTTCATCACATTGGATTTCACGTTTTTATCATTTTGAATTATTCCCATCATATTCCTCATACTGCACTATCAATGCATGAATTGTTTCCATATCCAGTGATTCAGACAACCTGAACTTTTCTGTAACTGTTTCACCCAGTTCCCAGCTGCTGTATACTTCTTTAAGGATAAAATATCTGGCGGCCTGCATAATCCAGCCTTTTACATCATCTGACTTTCTGATCTTCCTGATATTCTTATATGCAGCCAGAAATGTCTGCTCTGCAATCCGTTCTGCCACATACCTGTCCCGGCAAACATAAAAAGCCTGCTGGAAAACCAGACGATAATATTTCGCCGTCCACTTATTAAGCTGTTCTTCATTTGTTTTCATAGCTCAACCCCATTGTCATTATCAAATAGCGTTATAAAAAAATCTTCCTATTTGTATATCCTGAAAAAACAGCAAAAAGTAACGCGAAAAAACAAAAAGGATAAAAAAATCCTGTAAAATAGTGGCAAATATAATCTATCGCACGCTTATTTGCAGTATTGAATCAAATCAACACTTGTCTATTGCTTTACTTTCTGCTATTATATAACTGCATTTTTAGTTGTATTATCAATTCTATTCCCGCTTCTACGGCATTCACCGAATACACTCAGTAATACAATTTTTTAAACAATTAACACAGACAGGAAAGATCCGGACTTGTTGAAGCAATTCATTTTTGATATACTGTCTTCATACAGTAATTACTTATCTTTTCTGTCACGAACCGAAAGGAAAAGTAATGTCCAGAAAAAGAACACAGAGAAAAAACAGACAAAAATCATCAGAAAAGCAAAACAGCAACAGTTTTCAGCCAATGAATATGCATGTAAACCGACAATTCAAAGATTCCCTGTTTCGCATGCTGTTCAACAACAAAGAAGCACTCCTGAGCCTGTACAATGCCATTAACAGCTCTGATTATCAGGATCCGGAAGATTTGGAAATTACAACGATCAATGATGTCATCTATATGGGAATTAAAAATGATGTCTCCTTTTTAATCGGAAGTGATATGAATCTTTATGAAGCACAGAGCACAGGAAATCCCAATATGCCGCTGCGCGGGCTGATTTATCTCGCGCATCTGTACGAAGGCTATGTCAGCAAAAACAAACTCAATCTTTACGGCACCCGGATGATATCCCTGCCAACCCCCAGATATATCGTCCTGTACAGCGGAATCCGGAAAGAACCGGACTACAAAGAATACCATCTTACAGATTCTTTCGCCGATAAAGATTCCTCCTGTCTGGAGTGTACAGCAGTTGTACTTAATGTCAATACCGGACATAACCAGAAAATTCTTGCGCAATGCCAGCTCCTGAATGAATATGCCTGCTTTCTCGAAACCGTAAGAAACTATACCGATGAACCATCCTATACAATGAATGAAGCAATTGACCTGGCAGTAACCGAATGCATCAGGAAGGGAATATTATCCGATTTACTGTCAAAACATCGTGCGGAGGTGATCAATGTGCTGCTAACAGAGTACGACGCTGATCTTCATATGAAAGCAACCTATGAAG
Source organism: Lachnospiraceae bacterium (assembly GCA_034086685.1). Taxonomy (GTDB): domain Bacteria; phylum Bacillota; class Clostridia; order Lachnospirales; family Lachnospiraceae; genus TWA4. The sequence goes on along the minus strand of JAXDZY010000002.1, from coordinate 37,360 downwards.
AAGGATTCCTCGAAGGGCGGCAAGCCGGTCTCGCTGAAGGGCGGCAAGCCGGAATCGCCGAAGGGCGGCAAGCCGGAATCCAAATTCTGATATCATCCAACAAGAAAAACGGTATTTCAAAGGAAACCACCGTCCATGATCTGATTCTGAATTTCTCCCTTTCAGAATCACAGGCATCAGAATATATGAATCAGTATTGGTAGACACTGAAAAGGGGCCATGGCACTGACTATATACCAAAGTCAGTGCCATGGCCCCTTCTGTCTCACAGTCTCATATTTTCACTGAAGTCTGAACAGTAAACAATTTATCCTTTAACTGCGCCTGCTGCTACGCCTTTGATGATGTGTTTCTGGCAGGACATATAGAATACTACGATCGGGATGATTGCCAGTACCAGTACTGCCATCATGGCGCCCATGTCGATGGAGCCGTATCCGCCCTGCAGATACTGAACAGCGATGGGAATTGTCTTGTATTCAGTTCCCAGTACCAGATAGGGAAGGAGGTAGTCATTCCATACCCACATGGCATTCAGTATGGCCACGGTGATAGCGGTGGGCTTCAGCATGGGCCATACGATCTTGAAGTAGATCTGTATGGGGTTGCATCCGTCGATCATGGCTGCTTCTTCCAGTGATACGGGGATGGCCTTTACGAATCCGCTGAACATGAATACGGACAGGCCGGAACCGAATCCCAGATACAGCAGGATGATGCCCACGGGATTATCCAGATACAGCATATTTGCCACCTTTACCATGGGGAACATGACCATCTGGAAAGGTACGATCATGGCAAATACGAATAAGTAATATAATGCGCTGGTAAATTTGTTTTTCACTCTGGTGATCCACCATGCGGTCATGGAGGTAAACAGAACGATTACGACCACGGAGCATACGGTGATGAACAGAGAGTAGCCTGCTGCAGACAGAAAGCCGGTCTTTGCGATACCGTCCACATAGTTTTTCAGGCCTGCAAATGTTTCCGCTGTAGGTAATTGAAAAGGTGCATCACTTATATAAAGCTTTCCTTTAAAGGAGTTCATCAGGACGATGAATACGGGAAACAGAAAGGCAAGTGCCAGAATGGTCATGAGCACTGTCAGGACTGCTCCTGTAGCAGGAGATACTTCCAGCTGGGAAGCCTGTTTTTTATGCTTATCCTTTGCCATTAGTTTTCTACCTCCTTATTTCTTGTAAAGTACAGCTGACTCAATGCAATGACTGCCACCAGCAGGAAGAAGATTACCGCTTTGGCCTGTCCTACGCCTTCCCATCCTACACGTCCGTAGAAAGTATCAAAAATATTCATTGCCAGCATTTCGGTTGCTTTTCCGGGTGCGCCGGCTGTCAGGGCCAGGTTCTGGTCGTACAATTTGAATGAGTTGGTCAGCGTCAGGAACATACAGATGGTAACGGAAGGCATTACCATGGGAATGGTTACTCTTGTGAGAGTCTGCCATTTGTTTGCACCGTCGATCTGAGCTGCTTCGATGACATCGCCGGGAATATTCTGAATACCTGCGATGTAGATGATCATCATGTAACCGATCATCTGCCAGTTCATCAGAATAACCAGACCCCAGAAGCCGTATTTGGCTGCTGCTGTGATGGTTACGCCGAAGTTGGCCAGCACACCGTTGATGATGATCTGCCAGATATAACCCAGTACGATACCGCCGATCAGGTTGGGCATAAAGTACACGGTACGGAACAGGTTGGTACCTTTGATTCCGCGGGTCAGGATATATGCCAGTGCAAATGCAAATACATTGACTGTAACTACGGATACTACTGTAAATTTCGCGGTGAACCAGAATGCATCAAGAAAGTCTGATGACTGGAATATTTTCAGATAATTGCTGAATCCGACGAATTCTGCATCGACGATGGTGGTGAATTTACAGAAGGATAACCAGATACCCATGATAAAAGGAACCAAAAATGCGATGGCAAATGCGATCAGAGTCGGCAGTACAAATAAAGGAAAATACTTTTTATAAGTTTTCTGCATCTCTTATTTCCTTTCCTATATACTGATCTGTTATTCAGCTGTGTTGGCTTTTTCTGTCTTCCAGTCTGCTGTCATGTCACTTACTACAGCGTCCCAGTCCTTGGTACCCTGTGCGTATTCCAGCAGAGATGCGCCGAAGTTGTCTTTCCATGTCTGGCTGGGCATGGTTGTGAAGTTCCAGGGTACAGTGGTCAGAGAGTCATCGGACATGTATCTGATTACTTCCTGTGCCAGCGGATCAGTGGGTTTCTCATCATCAGCAAATGTATTGAAAGGCGCGATGAATCCGAGCTTGTTTACCACATAGTCTTTGCCTTCAGCACTGTTGAACAGCCATTCCATAAATTCGATGGTTGCTTTCTGATCTGCTTCGCTTGCTTTTACATTAACGCACATGTAGTTTTCTGTACCGATGCACAGACCCTGTGTTTCTTCGCCTTTCAGACCTGTGTAAATGGGCATGAATTTTACATTTTCTTCCTTTACTACGTTGCCGTCAACATCGTTGATCTGGCCCCATCCCCAGTTACCGTTCTGAACCATTGCAACCTTGCCCAGAGCAAACTCTGCCATGGAGTCATTTACGGATTTGGAGCTTAACATCTTAGGTTCTGTACAGGAGTTGTTCAGGTACAGATCAAAGATATTTTTGAAGTTGTCGGAGTATTTGAATGAGATTTCAGCAGGGTTTGTGTCACCTGTGTCATTGTATTCAGCTGCCAGAGGTACGTTTACCAGATGTGTCTGCCATCTCCAGTCTTCGCCTGCTTTCAGGGAAGTGGATGCAAATACGCCTTCGATACCCAGCTTATCTTTCTTTGCTGTCATATCTTCCACAACGGCTTTTAATGTATCAAAGTTTTTGATTTCTTCTGTTGATGAAATGCTGACTGCTTTGTCGGGCAGTGCGAAATATTTCTGCATGATTTCATCATTGTAAATGATGCCGTAGCCTTCTTCTGCGAAAGGAATGCCGTATACACCGTCACCGTCTGTAATTGCCATATCCTTGTCAAGCAGCCAGCTGTACAGGTTTGTATCCTTCAGGTCTGCACAGTAGGATTTCCATGACTGATAACCTACAGGTCCGTTGATCTGGAATAATGTGGGAGCGTCCTTCTTTGCTACTTCTGATTTCAGCTGCTGTTCGTATGTACCTGCTGCTGCTGTAACCACTTTAACTTCCACACCGGTTTCTTCTGTGTATTTTGCTGCGATTTCTTCCCATACCTCTGCAGATTCGGGTTTGAAATTCAGATAATAAACAGAGCCCTCATCGTCTTTACTGCTGCTACTGCTGCCGCAGCCTGTAAACATTGCTGCACCCATGATTGCTGCCATTCCCAGGGCCAGCCATCTTTTTTTGTTTTTCATAATTCCCCTTCTTTCTGAAAATACCCGTGTTACCGGCAGATACAGATCTTTTTCTGTATCCCCATAGGACATTTTTACTGCCGGTCCACTGTATTTTCCAAGCTTGTGTTTTACTTTGTGACTATATTCTAACAAAAAGAAGGAAAATTCTTTAACAATTTGACAACCTGTAATATCAAAAAAAATACCTTGTGTTATCGTTCTGCATTAAATTGCTGTATACTTTCATCCTCCAGACGGACAAATTCATCCACACTGATCTTATCCTGCACCAGCAGAGGCAGAATTTCTCCCAGCGTTTCCTCCTGCAGAATGGAGTTCCATTTAACCTGATAATTGGGAACGATCTGGGGATTCTGACGGTAGGCCTGGATATAATCCTGCACCACCTGCAGGGAGCTTTTTCCACCTTCTGCAAACAGTTCTTCCCTTTCTTCCCGGTTGAGCTTTGTGCGGAATTTCAGAAATTCGATGGCTCCCTCTTTTACTTCCCGGCTGTAATCTGAGACCACGGACCAGCCGAAGGTTTCCGGTGATGAGATCAGTTTGTTGCCGGGAAATGCGGAGAATCGCACATGATTCACCACATCTTCGGGAATCTGGTCGATCATCCAGTAGCCGTTGGGAATCATGGCCGCTTTTCCCTGGACAAAATTGATGTAGGCCACATCAAAATCCGTATGTATGGCATCCTCCGTGGTATAGGCAAACAGCTTTTTCAAGGCAGCAGCAATTTCTTTCCCGCTTTCATTCTCATAAGTGGAAGGATACAGCTCCTTCATAAATGCCGCGCCTTCCTCGGAATCCGCAGCGCAGGCGGTGGCCAGAAGCATGGGAGCCCAGGCGGTTCCTTCCGTATGAAGCGCCAGCGGGGTAATGCCATGCTGCTTCAGCGCCTCACAGCACTCCCAGAATTCTTCCCAGGTTTCCGGGAATTTTTCAATTCCTGCCTCTTCAAACAGCTCCTGATTCCAGAATACACCGCTGCAGGAAAATGCAGCTGTGCTCAGCGGTGCCAGATAAATGCTTCCGTCCGGCTCGCTGCAGCCTTCCATGACCACCGGTTCGATCATATCCTTCCATTCCTGATCTTTATTGATTTCCTCTGACAGATCTTCGATCCTGCCATCCTCGATCATCATCTGATAATAGGAAGGAAGCATGCGCAGATCCGTCAGAATGGCCGGAAGGTGATCTGTCACATTCATCCGCTTCAGATTCTGCCGGTATTCCTCCTCGGTCTCCATGACCCACTCCACATCCAGATAGTATTTCCCTTTGTATTCTTTATTAAATGCCTCCACCACTGTCTGCTCATTTTTATTTCCTGTGGTGGGATCCACAGTCAGAGTCATGGGAATCACGATTTCCTGCGAATCCTCTGAAACCCTGTTCTCATCACTTCCCGTACATCCGCCCAGGATACCGGCCGCAGCCAGCAGGCAGCAGATATATGCCGCTGTTCGTCTAACTTTTTTCATCAGCTGTTCCTCTTATTTTACTGATTTGAAACCGGTACACGGATGGTGCACCAGGTACCGTTTTCCTCCGTTTCATAATAAAACTGTACCTGTTCTCCATATTTCAGCCGCAGCCGTGTGGCAATATTGATAACACCATATCCATGAGCCTTGTCCGGAAAATATTCTTTCATCCGGGACAGCGGTACTTCCATCAGATGATTGACCCTGGAAAGCATCTCCTGTTCCATGGGGGTACCGTTATTATAGACTCTGAAAATCAGATTTCCCGCCTCTTCATCCACCACGATCCGTATAATACCATCCTCGAAAATATCGCAGAATCCGTATTTGATGGAATTTTCCACCAGAGGCTGAAGAATCAGCTTCAGAGTCCGCTTTTCTCTGGAATTTACCCGGCAGTCGATCTCATACTGGAAGAGATTGTCATTTCGAATCTGCTGGATCTCCATATAACTTTTCACATTCTCCAGCTCGTCCTCCACCGTAACAATATCATTGCCCTTGCTGAGAGATAGACGGAGATATTTGGACAGAGCCTGAATCATACGCATGGTGGTGGCTTCTTTATTGATTCTTGCCAGCATGTAAATGGTATCCAGCGTATTGTACAGGAAATGGGGATTGATCTGGCTGATCAGCGTATTCATCTCGCTGGTTCGAAGCTCCTGTTCCTGCTCTTTGATTTCCTCAAGAAGCAGTTCAATATTTTTCAGCATTTTATTGTAGGAATCCCCGATCTGATCCAGCTCCGTATTAGTGTAAAGCTCAATGGTTCTGCTGAAATCATGCCCGTCAAATTCGGCCATCTCCCTGCTGATATACTGAATGGGCTTTGTAAATCGTTTGGAAAAATAGATGCTGATGCTGGCTGCCGCAATAATAATAAACACATAAATCACCACCAGCAGCATCAGAATCCGGTTCATCCCCCTGTTCAGTACGGTGTCAGGCACCAGAGAAAATACAATTATACCGTTTTCCTGCTGCCGGTAGGCGGACAGAACACCACTCTCCAGATTTTCCCCGCTGACAATCATGCCTGCATCACTGCTTTTGGCCAGACGGCGGATACGCGCCTCATCGGAATCGGAAATTCTGTAATCCTCCGGCATCCGCGAAGTACAGATCCTCCCGTTGGCATCCATGATTCCCACAGCAATATCTTCCGATACCGCCCGGTCCGTTCCCGTAATCTCTTCCAGAAACCCTCCGTCCATCTTAAAAAACAGCATACCGGGTTCATGAGCATATTCCATGGAACGGACATAACGGCCGATGAACATGGCCGGTTCTCCCGTTCCAAAAAGCGTATCCTCTGTCCAGAACCATTTTGTCCTGGAGTATTCATCGCCCAGAAGCCGCGAAAATCCGCTTTTTTCCACATCATCATAAGTGATCTTGGAATAGGAACGGCTGTACACATTGCCTTTATTGTCCACATAGCAGTACTCGGCCACATGATCCAGATCAATATAGGCAAAATATTTGCTGAGAGCCGTCCGTTCCATTTCGTTCAGTCCGGCGGACTTCAGACTGTCCTGCACATCCTCATATAAAATACAGTCTGCCGTCACCTGATCCGTCTTCTGGAACAGATTATCCAGCGACATTCCCATTTTTTCATTCATAAAATCGTATTTATCGATAACAATCTGAGAAAGATTTTCCTTCATGTAAAACCAGACAAATACAATTGAAAGAAGCAGGGCCAGAAACAGCAGGGAAATGGAGTATTTCAGAAATTTTATCTGAATTCCCGACACAGGCTTCCCCTGCCACTGTTTTTTCGCTAACCATTGTTTACCGCTCATACTTCGTATTCCTTTTTATATTCACTGGGCAGCTTGCCCGTATACTGTTTGAATAAATGTGAAAAATAGGAAGGATTGCTGATACCTACCTGTTCACAGATACTTCCGATGCTCTCATTGCCCTCTTCCAGCAGACGTTTCGCCTTCTCCATGCGCCTCTGAAGCAGATATTTCTTAAATGTCATGTTGAAAGTATTCTTAAATACCCGTCCGAAATACACCGGATTCAGATAAATGTGGGAGGCAACCGATACAATGGACAGTTCTTCATCATCCAGATGTTCTTCGATATAGGCCACTGCCACGGAAATATACTCCTTGAAATACCTGGTTTCATCTTTGGAAGCCTGTTCCCTGCGCACGATAATCACACTCTGCAGGATCTTGTAGCACACATCCAGAGCCTTGGTCACCGTCAGATTCACCAGATTGGAATAAAAATTCTGGAACTTCTCCTGCATTTCCCTGGTCATACCGTAGGTATCCTTCACCAGCATCTCTGTCTGCAGCATAATCTTATGGATATAGATTTTCTGCTGCTCCTCATCCCTGGGAAGGGCGTAAACAAAATACACAAACGCATCCTTCAGCTCTGCTTCTGCATTCTTGCGCACCGCATTTACGATTACAGTCACAGCGCCGGACGGATCATTCCTCTCCCCTTTGTCTTCCGGGCCATCCCATATGCCCTCCGACGTACCCTCCGGCCTGTTCTCCAGTCTGCTCTCCGACCTGTTATCCAGTCTGTTATCTGCTCTGTTATCTGTCCTGCTTTCCGATATATTTTCCGAGATGGTAAATGCGCTGGCACCGGAAGCACTGGCCAGTAAAAACAGCTGCCCGGCCTCTTCGTAGCTGCGCCTGATTCCCGAAATCCTGCCATACGGCTTGGAAATAGCCGCCACCACAGGCAGTTTTTCCGTCTTTTTCACGGACTCCAGCATCCGCTTCAGCTGGTGAACCGCCCCATTATCATCCGTACGGACAATAAAAATAGAATTTCCATCTTCATTTTCAAATTCCCAGAAGAAAAACTGCTCCCCGATCATCTCTTCCAGAAGCTTTTTCACAGAAAATCTGGAGGCTTCGTAATCCAGGGAATTGGTGATCTTATAAGCCAGATCAATATCCACGCAGACTGTAATAAAACATTCCCGTTCACCAATCACATTACCCAGCGTTGCAAAAACCTCCTCCGCCTTCTCGCAGGGAATCCGGTTCTGGGCATACTTCTGCACGATCACCTGCAGAAAACTGGTGGAATCCTTCACCAGCAGTTTCTCCCAGCTTTCATATTTCTGCTCGTTTTTAATCTGCTCCATGCACATATTGTACGCACCCTGCATGGTCTCCCGCAGTTTGTCATCCTCAATGGGCTTCAGCAGATAAGCATAGGCTCCCAGCTCACAGGCCTGCTGCGCGTACTCGAAATCACGGTATGCACTGAGTACGATAAACAGGCAGTCGATACCCATCTTATGGACCTCTTCCATAACCATGAGACCCGTAATCTGCTTCATGCGGATATCCGTCAGAACCACATGAGGGCGCTTGTCCTGAATCACCCCAATGGCCTGCTCCCCGCTCTGAGCAGTTCCAACCACCTGAAATCCCATCTCTTCCCAATCATATGTCTCAATCAAACCCTGCAGCAAAATCGGTTCATCATCTACAATAACCAGTTTCAGCAACTCCATCAAAATCTCCTACTCCTCACAATCACCCACACAGACCATATACCTGCACTTTCTCATCTATATTTTATTGCCGCAAGGGAAAATAATTTATCAAAAAACATACATTTTTCACAAAAAAGTATACTTTTTGCTGCTGACCGGAATCAGCCGGAACCCGGCAGGAATCTGGCCGGCTCTGAATGGATTGTCCCTGTGAATAATTATAATGGGGATTGCTGGGAGACGCAAGGTGCAATGTGAATGGGAGATACATTGCATGATACTGTCTTTGAGAATTTAAAAAGCCGGGGAAAATCCCCGGCCATGGAACTGATTGGTTGTATGAATATGTTGGATTTTGGTGATAATGACTATCTAAAGGTCAGACCCTCTGTTTCATTATTTCTGGATTCAGAATAACTATCATCACTGATATAGTGGGTTCCCTTTGCTCGATATGTTCTTCCTACAACACCATTGCATGAAAATGAACCCATAAAATCAGATGCATTTCTACGATACTCGTCATTTAATGTGATGATCGTATGCCAGATTCCAAGAGAACCCTTATACTGTAATTTAATATTTTTAACACCTATCTTATTAACATCATAAGTATATGAAGTTGAATAATTACAGCATAATTTAGTTCCAGATTGGTACAATCTGATTACACCACTCATGGATGCACGCGCATTGTCGTTCACATTATAAATACCATCTACACATTGCTCAAAATCTTCTATGCTATTCCATTGTCCTACATTGCTGACAAAACTTGATTGTTCAACATCTATATTTTCCGAATCATCTTCCGCGTATGCCGTTATACTTAAACCAAAAACAAGAACTAATACAAAAACAAAAAACTTTTCTATTTTTAGTAAACATTTATTCATATTCTATCATCCCTTCTAATAACTTGATTATAATATTTTTCTTTTCCAAACTATGAATCAAATACCACCATCCTTCATATTCAAATGCCACCAAATATTCATCATTATTTGCATATACCGTTGCATTCATTCCATTTTTTAATTGTATATCATCACCTTTTTCTATCTGAGTACCAGTCAACCCTGCAATATCATTACTGACTTTTTCATACATTCGTATCCCAATTACTTTTTCACCATATTCATTGCAGTAATTCCACATATAATTATTGTAATTCTGGGATACTACCCGACTTATTTCTTTTAGTCTTACTCCCTCCGGCAGCCAGGAGCATACCAAAAAATCATCATCAAAATAATCTGCGAAGTCTTCAACTCTTGTAAAAATTAAACTCTGATCCTTTTCAAACCCTATATTCTCTGTTTCCTTATCCATCCCCGGCCTTATGGTAAACTGATTTGTCCACCGGTTAATCACATGAAACAGACTCTCGTCCATAAAAGCTTCTGATGTTATATCCGCCAGCAGCACCATGAACAGCATCGCTGCCACAGTCCGTAATACCTTTCCTGCCCGCTTTCGGCGCTTTTCTTTTCGGTTTCCGGATGCGATTTCCCGGAATTTTTTTTCGAAGGCCGCCTGTGCTTCTGCGGCTTCCCGATCCTCCTCTTCGCTGCCTTCTTCCAGTTCGATCATCTTTACCAGAGTCTCTACCCTTTCATAGGAGTAATCAGGGACATCTTTTTCAAATGTTTCCACATACAATTCATTTTTTACCGATTGCAAAAAATCGTTGTCTTTATCATTTTGCTTTTTATTCATCCCGCATCCTCATATTGTTCAGCATATTGCCGGATCATTCCGAAATCACGTATCTCCGGCAAATGCTTTCGTTAAAATACATACGATTAACAGATACTCAGACAGATTTTCCCGGAGGAAGTATCCCTCCTCCAGCGCAAAAACCCCCTATACTTATATATCCTGAAAAACAGGCAAAAAGTAACACACTTTTTGCAAGTGGATAAAATAAATCAGGTATATAATGATATTTTTAATCAGCTCATGTGGATATCCGGCATTTTCTCTATGGCTTTTTTTACCTTTTCTGCTTCCGGTTCATCCAGCACAGGATGCATGGTTGTAACCGATTCCAGCATGCGATAGTTTTTTAATTTCGTACTTTCATCCATACTGTTCCGGAATCTGCGTTGTTTTTTATCTTTTTTCTGCATTTCAATTACCTCTGTCGGGAACAGATTGCCACACCGTTCAGCGCCACCCGTCCGGTTGAACTGCTGATTTTGCGACTGGAAATATCGATTATTTATTCTGATTTTAGTTTACCACAAAAAAGCAGGTATATGAACCTGTTTTTAGTCCATTACCCGCTTTTTTTACATACTGCTGTTATAAACGTAGGTATCCACCAGTCCTTTTACCTGTTCACGGATGCCGTCACCATCTTTATGGGCTGTCTGAATCAGATTCTCTACCCTGACAAAAAGCTTTTCTTCATCCAGCTCAATGGGATGTCCGATATGAATCAGCTTATTGGGTGTTTCCTGCATTCCTTCTTCATTCATAAGAAGTTCTTCAAACAGCTTCTCGCCCGGACGCAGGCCCGTAATCTGAATCTCAATATCTTTTCCCGGTTTGAGGCCGGCAAGACGTATCATTTTTTCCGCCAGATCATAGATTCTCACCGGTTCTCCCATGTCCAGCACAAAGATTTCTCCACCTTTCGCGTAAGCGCCTGCCTGAATTACAAGAGCTACAGCTTCGGGGATCAGCATAAAATAGCGGATTACATCGGGATGAGTGACAGTGACCGGCCCGCCTTCGCGAATCTGCCTGCGAAACAGGGGAATTACACTTCCGTTGCTTCCAAGCACATTTCCAAAACGAACTGCCACATATTCCGTTTCAGACCGGAGATTATATGTCTGAATGATCATCTCACAGATTCTTTTGGTAGCTCCCATAATATTGGTTGGATTAACTGCTTTGTCTGATGAAATCAGTACAAATTTCCTGACTTTCCACTTATCTGCCAGCCGAACCATATTGTAGGTGCCGCCAACATTGTTCTTAACAGCCTCATGGGGGCTGTCCTCCATGAGCGGCACATGCTTGTGGGCAGCTGCATGATAGATAATATCCGGCTGAAATTCTTCAAACAGCTGATCCATACGATGAAAATCCCTCACTGATGCGATTCGCACCTGAAGATCCAGTCCGGGATAACTGCGCCTCAGTTCCTGCTGGATATCATATGCATTATTTTCGTAAATGTCCACGATTACCAGCTGTCTGATGGGATGAGCAGCCAGCTGACGGCACAGTTCGCTGCCGATGGAGCCTCCTCCACCGGTTACCATGATCACTTTAGCCGTCACATAGCCAATGACGGATTCCGTATCCAGTTCAACGGGCTCGCGCCCCAGCAGATCCTCAATGTCCACCTTTTTCAGATTTGAAACGGAAACTTCTCCTTTAATGATCTGATACAGTCCGGGGACCTTCAGAAGTTCACATTCTGTCTGCTGGCAGATTTCCAGGATTTTGCGCACTTCACTCTGTTTTACAGAGGGCATGGCAATAATAATCTGATCAATATTATATTTCTCCGCCATCTCACAGATTTTATCCCGGTTTCCCACTACAGGTACATTCTGAATATAACGTCCTTTTTTCTGCGGGTCATCGTCGATGATGCAGCGTACTCTTCGGTTCAGAAATCCACTGTTGCGAATTTCTTTTATCAGCATAATACAGGACTGGCCGCCTCCTACTATCATGATCTGCTTCTGCCCGGCGGATGCGGGCACAGTGTCAGTCCCGACTCCCATCTTCTTCTGTGCATACAGGCGAAGCATCCTGTATCCCAGACGGAAAGCCATGGTCATGATTGCCATAAGCCCGTTTGCCATGCCGTAAAAGCTGCGCGGAACCGAAAGTCCCAGCAGATGCATTCCCACAAACTGAACAGCTGCCGCCGCCATGCAGGCCCATACAATATTCATGCATTCTCTGTAACCCGCATACTCCCACAGACTGTGGTAAATGTGAAATATGTAATACAGGATCAGCACTGTAATAATCTGAATGGGCGAGTATTTCAGAAAGGAAATCAGAAAAACAGACTCTATTTCCTGCGAAATCATATCAAAACGGATTGCCAGTGCCATATATCCTGAAACAAACACGCATATCATATCCAGCAGAATCAGCAGTACCTTGCGGGTTTGTTTCACCGGATTTTCATATATTTTTTTGATTATCTCCATAGCCATTCTTCCTTTCGGTAAATGCCCGAAATCTGCCCTTACTGTTTTCTGCTCTCCTTTTCACCGTAACTTCCGTATTTGCCGTAATATCCGTATTTGCCGTAGCGCCCGTATTTACCGCTGCTTCCGTATTTACCGTAATGATTGCCATATGCTGCTCCGGCATTGATATCATCATTCAGTACAGTTCCCAGAATGCGGCAGCCATTTTCCGCAATCTGTGCAAAACCATCCATAACAAGATGGCGTCGGGCCTGATCTCTGCGCACCACATAGATACATCCATCCATATATTTTCCAAGTGCTATGGAGTCTCCCAGAATCATAACCGGAGGAGTATCCACAATGACATAATCCGCATAATCTCTTACCTGAGCCAGGAATTTTTCCATGGACACTGAAGAAAGCAGGTCGGTTGATCTGCGGGTGACGCTTCCTGCCGTTACCACATAAAGACTTGAATCAGGCAGCCTGATAATTGCATCCTCCATCCCGATTTTTCCGGTAAGAATCTCGGAAAGCCCCTTTTCACAGCTGTTCAGCTGCAGCATCCCGGCAATGGAGGGATTACGCATATCTCCGTCCACCAAAAGGACTTTGCGGCCTTTCTGTGCCAGAGACATGGCCAGATTTACTGCTGCTGTTGTTTTTCCTTCTCCTGGAATCGTACTGGATATCAGTACCGTCCTGCTTCCTTTTTTCTCTGCTTCCCTCTCAAAACGCGTACGTATGATACGCAGAGATTCTCCGAATCCAAAGGGAACCTGCGGATTATCCAGAATCAGCTGATTTTTATCCCTGTTACTGCGCTTTTTAAATTTTACCGAAGGCAGTGAACCCAGATTGGGTGCATTCAAATACTGTTTGATCTCCGTTGTGCTGGAAATGGTCCGGATAGTAAGCCCATACAGCAGAATCAACGCCAGTACTGACAGAAAGACCCTGGCTGCCTTTTTTACGGACAGTTTGATAAATGTCAGTTCAGAAGGCTTTTTATTGGCAGGCTCAGTGGGAACTCCCATATCTTTGAACAGAGTAAATTCCGTAGGGCCGACAATGTAGTTCAAAGTATCGGGAAAAACTTCGATTACTGCCTGCAGCAGCTCATGAATCTGTTCAGGATCACTTCCCGAAACTTTAAATGTCAGCAGATTGGTATTGGGATTTACTGACAGACTGATGCTTCCCGGAAGTTCCTCATTCTCCAGCCCCATCTGTGTCTTAATGGCATCTGTCAGGACTCCGTTCTGCAGAAGATAGGGAAAAAGGGTTGCCATCTGCTCCGCACTGAGCATATTCTGATAAGAGCCGTTTTTCCCTGATGCCATATCCACATAAACGTTAGCCGAGGTTTCATAATACGGAGTATAGCTTCTATCCACATGTAAATAGCTCCATACTCCTGTCGCAACAGCCAGGAGCAGAGGAATCCACCAGCAGGCTTTAACTCCCTTCCACATATCTGACAGAAGCCGGAACAGATCGATTTTATCCGCATCATCCTGCTCAGATCTATAATTTCCGGATACATTTACTGTATTTTCTTCCATATTCTACTCCTCCTGATCAGCCGTTCGATCTGCACGGGTGTCAAAAAATCCTTCTCCGGAAACTACATTCCGATACGCTCCGGGATTCTTTTTTCTTTTGGTTTTACTGTCCGGAGAATCCTGTCCGTAACCGTATGAGGATCCATAACCGTAGCCATAACTGTAGCTTCCGTATATCCCATAATTTTTTCCAATCAGCCCTGATACATCAATACCGGTAAACTGTCGGATAACCAGCGGGATGGTATAAATATTATTCAGCACACAGCCCAGAAGCTTTGCGTGACCTTCCCTCAGCCGGTCAATACAGTCATTAACTGCTTTTACCGGTGCGTGATCCGGGCTGATTACCAGAATCGAATAATCTGCATATTCAGCCAGTGTCTCCGCATCTGCCACCATATCCACCGGAGGCGTATCGATAATAATATAATCCATGGAATCCTTCAGCTGACGGATCAGTGTTTCCATCCGGCCGTTTCCAATGATTTCACTGGAATTGGAATGGTGAACCGTATCATATATCATATAGATTCCATTTTCCTTATCTTTTACCAGACACTTGGAAAGACCTGCCTTTCCTGTCAGATACTCACTGAGAGTGCCTTTTATCCCATTTCTCCGTTCAAAAATCTTGTATTGTGCCGGTTTTCTCAGATCCGCATCCAGCAGAACCACTTTATCGGATACGCCGGCCAGAGCCAGAGCCAGATTGGCAGCTACCGTTGATTTCCCTTCATTTTCCAGCATACTGGTAACCAGAATCACTTTTTTACCGCTTCGATTGCAGCGCGAAATAATCTTCTCTCTGAGCCGCCTGTAATTTTCCACAAAACCAAAGCTGACTACAGGAGAATTTATCAAAAGAGCTGTTTTCTTCTTTTTGGAGCCGAATATCATTCGGAAAGTTTTATATTTACGCTCATGATATATTGCAGCATACAGTCCGGCATCCAGCTTTTTCTCCACATCTTTTTCATTTTTCACACTGTCATACATACAGGATATGAGCAGAATCAGTGCTGCTGCTGCTGCCATGGCCGCTGCAGCTCCCTTTTTACTCAGCTGTGCAACATCATAGGCAGAATCCGGTGCGGAAGGATAAGCTGCAGGAACCAGCTCTTCCAGCACATAACCGGGATACATCATCTCCGATATATCAGAATAATGCTCCATCAGACCTTTGATAACACCATAAGAAACAGTTGGCTTATCCGAGCGTACTGTTAATGACAGCAGATTGCTCTCTGCAATGATACTGGCATTCACTTCCACATCCAGCTTCCGCAGTCCCATATCCTCTGCCACTTCCTGAAGTACATATTCATCCGTAAGTATTTCTACGAATTTTTCTGCACTGCTGGAATAAGTACTGAAGCTGTCACCGCTGCGTGCGGTTCCTTTTACGATAACAGTGGAGGAGGCTGTATACATGGGCTTATATCCCACATAGGGAACATAGGGCAGCATGTTTACAACAAGAACTGCCGTCATTCCCGCCAGGAGAATAACCCACCAGTTTTTCAGCAGATCTTTTACCAGTGTAAAGTAATCCAGGTTGAATAAAAAGCTGCTTTCATTCCTCTCCGGACTTTTTGTCATTGTTTCGTTCTCGTTCAAAATAGCCTCCTTTCTACTCATAAACAATCACGGATAAAGCTGCTGTACCCGTATATCCGTCCTGAGTGATTACTGTGTATTTCACGGTATATACACCCGGTTTCTTTACATTTACCTGATTATCCACATAAATATCATTGTAAAAAAGATGATCGATTACTTCATCATCCTCATCCTTATTGGATAAATCTCCAAACATGCCTTTTACTTTTTCTCCTTCCTCTGCAGAAGTTTCTGCAGAAGAAGTACTGATTTCAAACTCTCTTGAACTGATAGTTACACTATCGATATACTGATAGGGATTGAAAAGCTTCCCTTTTCCAATATAGACCACATAATCACTCAGATTGACAACCGGAACGTATGAAGCATCATCCGGTTCGTAAATCTCAACATTCAGTTCAATAGCTGATACATCGCCGGCAGAATTGGACACCTGATATCCCAGTTCGTAATTCCCTGCACCCGGCTGATAGGGGATGTAACCGTAAGTCAGACGGATCTGGCTGGTCAGATCTCCATCCAGGCTGTCTTTTGCATGCAGATATTCAAGAACATCTATCTTTGTCCCTGCAGGAAACCGCAGCTGCTGACTGAGGGAAAAACGGGGCGGTTCATAATCACTGTATGTCAGTGTTCTGGAAGCACGTCCCGTATTGTTGGAAGAATCACATACCACATATGTAATCGTACGGCTTTTGTCCGACATAAACGGACCGATATTTTCTACAATAACCTGCTTTGTCAGATCTCCATCTCTGTCATCTGAAGCAGTAACTCCCTCCATCAGCTTTTCATCCGGATCTTCGACACTGACTTCAATTGCCTCGCTGTCACAGCTTATCACGGGAGCTGTTTCATCCAGATTCACTTCATGCTGATAACGCAGCACGGCATAGCCGGCCAGCGATAAAATAAACATAATCACCACAAGGCTTCTGATATATTTCATTAAATACTCCTTTCTTACTTCTCAGTCCAGAGGCCAGAGAAGCTCCTGTCCTTTCAGAATCCTTTGCGGATTCACTCTGGTTAAAAAGTCCGCATAATTTTCTCCATATTCCCGGTCAAGCATCATCCGGACTTCATCCATATAGGTTGTTCGCCATTCTGAATGATGAGCGTCACTGGCTATGCAGCTGACCATCCCTTCCTCCAGAAGGCGGATTCCGCAATAATACGGTTTGCGGCCAAATCTTCCCATAAGACTTCCCTTGTTTACCTGTATGCCGCACCCCATACGAATCCAGTAATCCACCAGACCCGTATCTTTCTGTACATATTCATATCGTTCAGGATGAGCCACAATAGGAAAATATCCCAGATGACAGATATCTGAAAGGATATCTGTGGCATAATAGGAAGCTCCCGAAAACGGAAATTCAACCAGCAGATATCTGGTGTCATTAATGGTCAGAAGGCGTCCCTCTTCCAGATATTCAGGTACCTCCGGCGTACCGAATACCTCCATACCCGAATAAAGTGTCAGGGGAATTCCCGCATCAGAGACCTGTCTTCTGAACATCTCCATTTTCTGCCGGATATTATCTCCGTCATTGTAATTGTCAAACATGTCCGGTATATTGCAGTGAGGAGTCATTACCAGATGATTGACTCCTCCTCTCACTGCCTGATCTGCCATCTCCAGTGAAATCTTCAGATCCGGAGATCCGTCATCCACTCCCGGCAATATATGCGTATGTATATCTGTCATATCAATTCCTTTATTACTTTTTTATTCTATAACTCGATTATTTATAACAACTTTGGATTATAACATATAATTCAACAACTTTAAAGCATCAATTAAAAAGGAGCTGCAAAAAATTTGCAGCTCCCTGTAAATATCTGATTATTGCTGATTCTGTTCTTGATTAAACAGTAATGCCTTTGGACTCCATGTATTCGATCATATCGTTAACTGTAACAATATTCTCAAGTTCTTCTGCAGGAATCTCAATACCATATTCTTCCTCCAGATTCATAACCATCTCAAAGAGATCCAGTGAATCTGCACCCAGATCTTCCTTAAAAGAAGCATCACCTGTTACATCTGCCCCGTCAACGCCCAACTGTTCTACTAATAAATCTCTGATCTTTTCTAACATAAATATACTCCTTCTTCAGTTTCACCTGAATAATCCTTTGGATTTCAAATCAAAGAATAAACCAGAATCATCCGATTGTCAACCCTGTTATTTCATGTTTTATGCCCGCTTTAAACCGTTTAAGATTCTATTTTACGATCTCGCAGGCAGTGGCACCCAGATAATCGATCAGCTGTTCCGGATTAACAACGATCTGTACCCCCCGGGCACCTCCGCTGAGATATATCTCATCGAACAGAAGGGCTGTCTCCTCAAAATATGTTGGATACTTCTTTTTCATACCTACAGGAGAACATCCGCCGCGTATATACCCGGTCAGCCCCAGCAGTTCCTTCACGTGAACCATCTCGATCCTTTTGTCTTTTGCCGCAGCTGCAGCTTTTTTCAGATCCAGCTCCTCATTGACAGGGATGCAGAAGACCATAATACCTTTTTTATCACCTCTGGCGACCAGTGTCTTAAAACAGGTATCGGGATCCAGCCCCAGCTGTGCCACCACATGGTCTCCTCCCAGATGATCTTCATCAAATTCATATTCCTGAGCGCGATAGGGAATTCCCGCCTGTTCCAGAATACGCATCGCATTTGTCTTTACCATGATAATAAACCTCTTTATATAATGAACTTTTCCATATAAAATCCGGGCAGGCCTCAGCCCACGCTTTTGTCTGCGCTTTTTTTCATCTGATTCAGGAATTCCGGAAGTTTTCCTTTTTTGATCAGAAACTCTGCCACCATTTCCTCGCCTGTGGATTTATCTGTCATATAACCTGTTACATAGAAACCGGGTTCCGTATCCTGAAGTGTCAGATTATTGCTGCTGTAATATGTGGAAACCAGATATGGCTTCAGCTCCTCCAGCTGTTTTTCATCATCCGTCCAGAGCGTAGCATACTGGCCGGTTGCGGAACCGGCAGCGTCCCATTCCTCAAAGCTGCTTCCTTCCGGTCCTTTCAGATTGCCGGAGTCGTCTGTCTCATCAGCAGTCATCTCATAAAGGATCCTTGCTTTATAAACGGTATCCGGGCCTGCAGTACTTGTATATCCGTAACCGGTCAGCAGCGTCAGTGTGTGCTCAAAGGACGGGTATACCGGGTAGGAATTGTAACAATCATCCTGACTGACTGCAAATTCAATCAATAACAGCGGTTCTTCCTTCTCCATGGTCTCCATGCTCAAATCCTTCAGTTCACGTTTGTAGGTTCTCAGCAACGAAATATACTGGGTATCCTCCAGCGTCAGTTTCTTTTTATTCTCGGAGTAACCGTCGTTAAGCCATACAGTACAGTTCTCCTCGCCTCTCGTGAGAACTGGAAATAATGACTCCTTGTAGCGGTCCATGACAAATATTTCACTGAATTCACTCAGATTGTCTTTCAGGCTGACATAATACTGACGGAAAATTCTTCGCCCGTTCTTCAGCTGATAGCAGACCGTGATATTACCGTAATCACTCCAGCTTTTATCCTGAATGGACACATATGCCAAAGACAATACAGGCTGCACATTCTTCAGATTCATCTGTGCCAGACTGCTGCACTGCTCCTGCGTCGTATAAGTAGAACCGAAAACCATATTCGCATTCAGCATTCTGGTATACTCATCCGCCGTATACTCTTTTGCATAACTGCGGTAATATTCCAGATCCGATACGGATATCCCCACTGATTCCAGCTGTTTTGCTTCAGGCATATATTCATCGTAGCCGGTCAGATCAAATCGGAACACGCACATGAAAATCACTGCACATACCATACATATCAACATAGAGAGCTTCGCCTGAAAAAATGCCCGGAAATTCATCTGAAGTACCATCTGCATGACACAGTGCATGATGGCACATCCTGCGATAATACCGCAAAACAGCCAGAAATCGCTGTTGTTATAAGACATCCCTTTCAGGAAAAGACCAATCATGATACCCACGCCGGTTACCGACAGAAAACGCATTACAGGGCCTGCCAGCGGGTAAGCCAGACCACATCCGGTCTTCTCGGCAGGCCTTAACAAAAACAGCAGAACACCGGCTGCAGGAAGAAGTATTGCCATGGCAGTAAGAATCGTCAGAGAAAATGTATCATAATATCCTGTCATATTATAACGTTCCAGTACCTCCGTACAGATGGTAACAGCACTTCCTCCTCCGTACAGCAGCGGTTTACCTGTATCTACATAAGTTCTGAAGAACATCGCCTGACAGCCTTTAACCAGCTGGCAGAAACAGGGACACGCAAAATGGATGAAAAGAAGAGTCACCACACTGGACAGATAGCTTCCCGACAGCAGCACGGCAATTACACTGACCGAATAAAATACCCAGTAAAATACCAGATACATCAGAGCCAGCACTGCCAGTTCCTTCATATAACCGATAATCATGGCTCCATGGGCGATTCCAACCAGTACCGTCACACCGTACAGCACCAGAAAAGGAACAGCAAACAGCAGAAAGCCCATCAGAAAACGGCAGAAAAACTGCATGCTTCTGCTGATAGGAAGAGAATGATAAAAATCTACTTTGCTGCGCTGGAACAGGTAACCGAATTCCAGTACTGCAAAGAAAATTCCCAGTAAAAATGTCAATATGTACAGAATCTGATTCTGAGACATAAATTCCATTAAAATATTGTCAGGCATAATGGAAATCTCCTGAGAATACTGCCCCAGTTCCAGCGCCACACCCACCGGAAGCACGCAAATGAGAGCAATAATCACAAGACCTGCCGCCCACACAGTCCGCAGCAGTTCCTGATGCAGCAGCCGTTCAAACAGTATTTTACCCGATAATTTTTTTGACATCATATCCTGCCACCTCCGTCTCACTGATAAATATCTCCTCCAGACTCAGAGGTAAAATCTCATAAAACAGCGGGTTCATCCCTGCAATGGCAGAAATCAGCTGTTCTTTATGTCCGCGCACCGTCACCGTATACAGAGATCCCCTGACCTCCCGGCTGATCAGATCCAGCCCGTCAAATGCTTTCTCCGCGTCACCTTCATTCCTGAAAACGCACTGTGCTTTATGAATATGAAGCTTCATATCCTCCACATCTCTGGAAAGCAGCATGCCGCCCTTATAAAGCAGGCCCACGTGGTCACAGATATCTTCCAGCTCCCGCATATTGTGTGAAGCGATAACCGGAGTAAAGTCCCGGTGAGTCATCTCATAAGCCAGCAGATTCTTCACCATCTGTCGCATAACCGGATCCAGCCCGTCAAATGTCTCATCGCAAAGCACATACTTGGTTCCCGCACAAACCCCGGAAATCATGCTCAGCTGCTTGCGCATCCCCTTGGAATATGTATGAATCTTCTGATTCGGATTCAGTTCCACATCCCGGATCATACGGTCAAATCTTCCGGAATCAAAATCTTCATATATCATGCGATAATAATCTCTCATGTCCACCAGCGTTGCATTCTCAAAAAAGTACTGCTCATCCGATATATAGAATATCTTCTTTTTAGCCGGCACATGATCGAAAACCTGCTGATCATCCACCAGAATCACACCCTCATCTGCCCGGTAAATTCCACTCATAAGACGAAGAAGAGTACTTTTTCCTGATCCGTTGATTCCGATCAGTCCGAATACCGCACCTTCTTTTATCTGAAACGATACCTGGTCCACTGCCAGTATATCCTCAAAACATTTACTGACATTCCTGACTTCAATCATAGTAAGAGAAACCTCCTGTTAGTCGTATTTTCGACATTCTGTTACTATTCTATCACAGGTTTATGAAAATAACCATTAAAAATCACATTAAATTATTAAGGATCATTTAAAAATTATTATCTGTCTCTGAAAAATTCCAGAACTTTCCCGTAAGGCATCTTTCCTCCGAACAGATCAAGTGCGCTTCCGATGGTCACATCCACCTTTTCTCTGCCAAGGCAGCGCAGTTTTTCCAGATCCTTAAAGCTGGATACGCCTCCTGCATAGGTTACGGGAATCCTGCCCCAGTCGCCCAGCAGCCCTGCAACTTTTTCTTCGATTCCTAAAGCACGTCCTTCCACATCCACCGCATGGATCAGAAATTCGCTGCAGCTTCCGGAAAGCTGATCCAGAAGTTTTGGTGTCAGCGCCACATCGGTGAATTTCTGCCAGCGATCCGTCACAATATAGTAGACTCCGTCCCGGCTGCGGCAGCTCAGATCCAGTACCAGATGTTCTTTTCCCACCTGCTGTCGGATCCTCTCCAGATTGTCCAGATTGATCTGTCCGTTTTTAAATACATAACTGGTCACGATTACATGGGATGCCCCCGCATCGATGTACTCTTGCGCATTTTCCGCTGTAATTCCTCCTCCGATCTGCATGGTTCCCGGGCAGGCGCTCAGTGCGGAAACTGCCTGCGCACGCGTTGCTTCAAAATAAGGTGAGGACACCGGATTCAGCATGATAATATGCCCGCCTGTCAGCCGGTCTTTTTCATAAAACCGCGAAAACCAGGCAGCATCCTTTTCCGATACAAAATTATCAACCGCATAGTCCCCCGAATCCTTCAGGCTTCCTCCCACGATCTGTTTCACCTTTCCGTTATGTATATCAATGCATGGTCTGAATTTCATAAAGTCCTCCTGAAAATCAAATTTCCTGATATGGAAATTCCTGATATAAAAAGGCGGCTTTTCCGCTGAAAAACCGCCCTGTCAATCTGCTTTATATTAATTAAATCCGTATATTTTCTGCGCAGCTGCGTATCCCCAGCTTGCAATCTGTCTTCCCGCTTTTCCCGGAAGATTCATGGCAATTCCCAGAATACTGTAACGGATCCTGCGGTATGCTTTGGGATTCTCTTCTTTCAGATAAGCCCATATCTCATCCTTTTTCTTCAGATTCTCCGGATCTTTGGAGCGGATTGCCAGTATGGAACTGATACAGGTAATAATGGTCAGATAACTGATCAGATACTGTCTCAGTTTTTTACTTTCAATCCTGTCTTCTGTGTAGGAATCAATCATGATACGGTTAACACGCATCTGCTGATCAATTCTGGATATCATGACTTTCTCATTAACCGACTGATCCTCTCTGCCGATATAATACCGGTAAAAATTCACATCCAGATAATACATGGTCTTAACGGAACTGAACGGCTGGAACGCAAAAATATTATCCACATAAAAGGTGTGCTTCGGCAGCTCCAGTCCACAATCCCTCAGCAGCTGTGTGCGGTAAATGATGGAGTGCATGAGAATATATTTACCCGGATTGAAATGACCGATCTCATCCCAGGTAAAAACCCGGTCTCTGGGCAGAACATGACGGTAACGCATCACCATCTTATGCTCTGCATCCACTTTATCATATACAAAATTGGACAGCACCATATCCACCGGATTCTCCTGAGATGCCATCTCCCTGAGTACATCCAGTATCTTTATGTACGGGCCTGTACTTACATGATCATCGCTGTCCACAACCTTAAAATACAGCCCGGTGGCATTGGCAAGGCCTGTGTTGACTGCCCCTCCGTGTCCGGCATTCTCCTGGTGGATTGCTTTCACGATGGTAGGATATTTTTCTGCATAATGATCAGCAATTTCAGCTGTATTATCTTTTACGGATCCATCATCTACAATCAGAATCTCCACTTCTTCTCCGCCCTTCAGCAGGGATCTGATACACTTATCCATATATTCTGCGGAGTTGTAGCAGGGAACTGCAACAGATAACAGTTTCATAATGTCACCTTCAATTTCTTTTTATTGCTTGAATTGTCTAAAATGTAATATCTCCGATTGCTCCAAGGATATCTTCTCTCATGCGGATTGCTTCTTCTCTTGCGGCTTTCGCATAATCATGCTCGTCTGCACCTGATTTTTTATAAGCACACATAATGCCTCTGGAGGAATTGATTACTGCTCCCAGACCTCTCTGATCAAATGCATAGCTTACATCTTTCGCACCGCCGCCCTGTGCTCCATATCCGGGAACAAGGAAAAAGGTGTGAGGCATCTTGGCACGCAGTTCTTCCAGCTGAGAAGGATAAGTTGCACCCACAACAGCGCCCACTGCAGAATAGCCGTATCTGCCGGGAACTTCCTCTCCCCATTTCTCACACATCTCGCCCATCACTTCATAAATGGTTCTGTCACCGATCTTCTGATCCTGCAGTTCACCTGAAGACGGATTGGACGTCTTGACCAGCACATAAATGCCTTTATCATATTCCCTGCACATCTTTAACAGCGGCCTGATTCCGTCGCTTCCCAGATAACCGTTGACTGTCAGACAGTCTCCTCCGAAAGCGGTTACCATCTGTCCCTTTACCTGAGTTTTGCCGATATGAGCTGCGGCATATGCTTCCATAGTTGTGCCGATATCGTTGCGCTTACCATCTGTAATTACATACATTCCTTTTTCATGAGCATAGGCGATGGTCTTAGCCAGAGCGCGAACACCCTGCCATCCATACATCTCATAATATGCCGCCTGAGGCTTTACTGCAGGAACAATATCGCACAATTCATCAATAAGACCCTGATTGAACCGGTACAGTGCCTCAGCTGCTGCTTCCAGCGGATCCTCTGCAGCTGCAAATGTTTCCTTCAGAATGTATTCGGGAACATAATCGAGCTTTGGATCCAGTCCCGCCACAGTGGGGTTTTTCATCTGCACAATCTTTTCAATTAATAAATCCATTGACATAAATCTAATTCCTTTCTTTTTCAGAACAACAGCCCTTATTTTTTCCTGCGGGCTGCCTTTCTGCGTTTTTTCTGATTTGTGTGAAACTCATTTCTGACAGTCAGAGTAATAGCCAGAAAACATAAAATCAGCTGTAAGGCTGCGGTAATACGGGTTTCCTGTTTTTCAAGCATGGCTTTTATGCTGGTTTTCAGTGACTCCATAAGGCCTGCCTCCTTTTCCCGGCGGAATAATCCGCGCATACTATATCTAATATATAAGCAAATGGGATATTTGTAAAGAAGTTTCTTTCAGCCGATACCGGGCACCACCATAAAAAGACCTGCAGGAATCTGCAGGTCTTAAGCAGGGGTACAAGGATTCGAACCTTGAGATGACGGAGTCAGAGTCCGGTGCCTTACCGTTTGGCGATACCCCTAAGTACTTATATGAAGTTGTATATCCGGTGACCCGGTGGAACCTTTCGTTCCAGCAGGGGTACAAGGATTCGAACCTTGAGATGACGGAGTCAGAGTCCGGTGCCTTACCGTTTGGCGATACCCCTATTCTTTATCTTATCGACCGCTCTCGCTGCCGACTCAGATAATATAGCATACTTCAAAATATTTTGCAAGCACTTTTTATATTTTTTTTGTAATCTTTACCTTTTTCCCTGCATGTGATAAGATACAGAGGATAATACATTTCAGGAAATACATTAAGGAGGAAAAAGTTATGAGTAATGAACATCGTGAACGGATCGAGAGCTTCCTTCCGGAATATCCGGTCTGCGAATATGTTTTTCTTGAAACAGAAGATCTTGTCTTTTCAGATAAAGTCCGTTTTATCTGCGAAAAAGAATGTCCCCGCTACGGTCATTCCTGGGCATGTCCGCCGGTAATCGGTACCATTCAGGAGTGCATGGAACGCTGCCGCCGGTTTTCACACGCACTTTTATTCACCACAGCGGCAGATGTTCCGGATATTGCCGATTTTCAGGGCTGCCTGAATGCCCGCCGGGATCATGAGCAGGTCTCCTATGATCTGACCGAACGCATAAAACAGGAATTCGGGGAAACTCTGACACTGACCACAGGCTGCATGACCTGCAAAACCTGCTCTTATCCGGATGCACCCTGCCGTCATCCCGAACAGCGTTTTGCCACCATTGAAAGCCACGGTATTCTGATCATGCAGACAGCTGCAGATGCAGGACTCAGCTATAATTTTGACGGACATACAGTTATCTATTTTTCACTGGTTTTCTACAATGCATGATTGTTCAGCTGTTCAGAGCCGGACAGATGTATCGAAAAGAGAATGGAATCCGGGGAAAGGACATTAATTTTCCTTTCCCCAGAAGTTCTCCACCACATGCCTGATGTTATTCCGATCCACTTCCTGATAATTATCCCAGTCCATGGGGAACAGTTTTACATGATTTTCCATAAGCATTCGATTATCCAGCAGAATCACCACACCTCTGTCCTCTGCTGTCCGGATTACACGGCCTGCGGCCTGAAAGACCTTGTTGATCCCCGGAAGACGATATGCATAATCATATCCTTTCCGCCCCTGTCTGTCAAAATAGTCCCGAAGCAGTTCTCCTTCCGTACTGATCTGAGCCAGTCCGGTTCCCACCACCAGAGCACCGATAAGCTGATTTCCGGTCAGATCGATTCCTTCTGAAAAAATACCGCCGATGACGCAGAATCCTACCAGCGGAAGCTGTTCCGATGATACGTCTTCCTCACTGCGGGCAAATTCTTTTAAAAAGATATCCCGGTCTTCTTCTCCCATTCCCTGCTCCTGGCGAAGCAGGCGAAAAGGTGCTTTCTGCCCCGGGTCAGTTCCATATCGTGCTTCATAAAGCTCCGCCACCTCCGTCAGATACTGATAAGAAGGAAAAAATACCATATAATTGCCGTTTTTGCAGGCAGTTACCCTGACGATATAATCCAGTACCCTTCCATACTGTACCGGATTGCGCATGGTATACCGGCTGCTCACATCATCTGCCACTGCCAGCAGGCGGCGCGAATTATCAAATGGCGAATCAACATAGATGGCATAAGCATCTTCTTCTGTGGTCAGAAGTTCCCGGTAATAATGCATGGGGAGCATAGTTGCGGAAAAAAAGACTGTGCTGAGTCCCCGCTGGATACAGTTGTGTACATTTACAGCCGGATTTGCGCAGAAAAGCTTCACCTGAAAGCGGCTGCCCTCAATACTGCAGTAAGGCACATAACTGGAATCCAGGATCTCGCACATGGCATTGAAATGCCTCAGCTCAAAGAAAAAATTCAGCAGCTCTTCATCTGCTGCATTCCTTGTTTCTTCCAGAAAACTGCTGATGCATTCCTGTGCTCTCAGTGTCTGCTCATAAAGTTCATCCACATCTTCCAGTACCATCACCTGCTCTGTTTCTTTTTTCAAAGCCAGCAGCTTTTTATTAAGGCTTTTCAGAGCATAAACAGATCTTCCTGCCGCGCGGATTGCCTCCGGCGTATCTGCCAGGGCAAAACCGCTGATCTCTCCAAGAATTTTTTCTGTTTTCAGTACCTCCTCTTTCACCAGCACCGCTGAAAACATTTCCCTGGCACGATCCGGCAGATTATGTGCCTCATCCACCAGAAAAATATAGTCCCCCTGTACATTTTCACCGAAAAAACGTCTGAGATACACATTCGGATCAAAAACGTAATTATAATCACATATGATTCCCTGACACCAGAGTGTCAGATCCAGATTAAACTCAAAAGGACAGACCTGATGGCGGTAAGCATACTCCAGTATATTTTCACGGCCCATGGAATCCTCATGAGTCAGCATGTCATATAAAGCTTCATTGACCCGGTCAAAATGTCCTTTTGCAAAAGAACAGCTGTCCGGATTGCAGCTGCATTCTTCCATGGGACATATTTTTTCTTTGGCCGTGATGGTCGCGGAATGGATTTTCAGTCCGTGACGACGCAGAATATCAAATGCCTCCTGTGCCACTGTCCTGGTTATGGTTTTTGCAGTCAGATAAAAGACACGTTCTCCCATTCCTTCACCAATGGCCTTCAGTGCAGGAAAAAGCACGGACATGGTCTTTCCGATTCCGGTGGGAGCCTGTATGAACAGCTCTGCTTTCTGCTCAATGCTGCGGTATACCGACACCGCCAGCCTGCGCTGGCCCGGCCGGTAGGGAAACGGGAATTCCAGTCCCTGAAGGCTTTCCCGCATACTTTTTTTCATCTCCGTTTCCAGCCTCGCCCATCGCTCATATTCTTTTATCAGACAATCAAACCAGTCCTCCAGCTGCTCAAAAGTATAGACATCATAGAAACGGCGGATTTCCTCCGTCTCCAGATTGCTGTAGGTCATCTGTACGCCCATAATGCTCTGACAGTTCTGCAGACTGAAAATATATGCATAACACATGGCCTGAGCTTTGTGGACCGGTACAGGAGCTTTCAGCCTGGCCGGATCCCGGTAGATTCCCTTAATTTCATCCACAATATACATTTCCCGGGGAAGATTCTCCATTTCCTGTATCCGGGAACTTATTTCTTCAGGAAGCTGCCCTGTTTTTTCCCTGAAAATGCCATCTGCACGCCCCTCAATCTGAATATGGAGATGATCCAGATCCACTGTCTGTTTTAAACTCACTTCACTTTCATAGGTGCTGCCCATCTGCCGCTGGATTTTCCGGTGCAGACGGCTGCCGGCTTCCATTGCCTGCTTTTCCTTTGCACCGGTTCTGCGGTTGTCGATATCGCCGCTTCTGAAAATGAATTCCACCAGATTTCTCACAGAAATCCGTATCGTATCAGAGCTTTGCGTTGTCATTTTCAATAATCCTTTATCCTGTAATCATTATGCCGGTAAAACCGTCTTTAATACCTCTCAGCCAATGAGACCGCGATCCATGTATTCTGCAATTTCTTTTGCAAAATAGGTAAGAAGGATATCGCTGCCGGCACGGTACATGCTGACTGCTGTTTCACAGATGATCCGTTCCTCATCCACATATCCCAGCTGAGCTGCTGCTTTGATCATGGAATATTCTCCGCTGACACTGTATGTGGCAATGGGAACATCTGTCATGTCTTTTACTTCCCTGACAATATCAAGATAGGACAGAGCAGGTTTCACCATAATGATATCTGCTCCCTCATCAATATCCAGCATCGCTTCTTTTAAAGCCTCTCTGCGGTTGTGGAAGTCCATCTGATAGGATTTCCGGTCACCGAATGCCGGAGCAGAACCGGCTGCATCACGGAAAGGTCCGTAAAATGCGGAAGCATATTTCACAGCGTAGGACATGATAGGAGTTTCCTGATATCCGTTGTCATCCAGTGCTTCACGAATTGCCAGAACACGTCCGTCCATCATGTCGGAAGGTGCTACCATATCCGCACCGGCCGCCACGTGGGAAACTGCTGTACGTGCCAGCAGATCCAGTGTCCTGTCATTATCCACATAGTGATCCGGTGTCAGTACGCCGCAGTGACCATGATCTGTGTATTCGCACATGCATACGTCCGTAATCAGATACATATCCGGAAACTGTCTTCTGGCTTCTCTCAGGGCTTTCTGCACAATGCCATTCTCATCGTATGCCTGACTGCCGCAGCAGTCTTTGTGTCCAGGCAGACCGAAAAACATGACAGCGTTGACACCTGCTTTCTGCAGCTCTTCCAGTTTTCTTCCCATGGTATCCACACTGTAGCGGAACTGACCGGGCATGGTGGGGATTTCTTCAACAATTCCCTGTCCTTCTTTCACAAACATGGGATAAATCAGAGACGATTTATCTACTCTGGTCTCCCTGACCATACGGCGCAATGTTTCGCCTTTTCTCAATCTTCTGGGTCTGACTATCATTTATATTACCTCTTTTCTGTATACTGTTTATCCGGCATATCTGCCTGTCTGTTTCATGCCCGTTTCTTCCGGGCAAACAGTTCTTCCGTTAATTCTGTTACTGAAGCAATTGATGCTACTTTGGAAATATGTGTTTTCATTCCAAGCTTTTCTGCCTCTGCTGCTGTCTGTTTCCCGATACACACAGCTTCCACCGTACTGTAATCCAGGCCCGGTGTGGCTGCTGCAAATCCACGCACAGTTGACGCGCTGGTAAAGATTGCATAATCCATGTTTCCTGAAGCAAATTCCTTCTTCTCATCAATCAGGTGAGATTTCACCAGAATGGTTTCATAAGTGGGAATATCATCAATCTGAAGATTTCCCGCTTTTTCCAGTTCTTCTATCAGCTCCTGACTTCCGATTCTTGCTCTTGGAATCAGAATATGTTCTCCTCCTTCACATACGGAGGCCAGGCTGCGGCCCAGAGATTCTCCGTCATAAACAGAAGGCATCAGATCCACAAACATACCATGATTTTCCACCTCTGCCTTGGTTCCTTTACCGATGGCGGCAATTTTAATACCGGACATTCTGCGCACATCAATGCCTGCTTTCCTCAAATTCTCAAAGAATACCCGGACACCGATCTGGCTGGTGAACACAAGCCACTGATACTTTTCTATGGAAGAAACAGCATCCTCCAGCTGTTTGTTATCTTTAATGGGTTCTGTCTGAATGGCAGGAAGTTCCACTACCTCTGCACCTTTTTCACGGAGCTGATCTGCCATACGGGAAGCCAGCTCTTTAGGTCTTGTTACCAGCACACGGCATCCCTGCAGAGGAAGCTTCTCATACCAGGCAAACTGATCTGCTACAGTACACACCTTTCCCACAATTATAATAGCAGGTGTTTCAATATGTGCTTCATCAGAAGCAGCTTTCAGAGTCCCCACTGTGGCTACCACCCGTTTCTGTCTTGCAGATGTACCTTTCTGTAAAACTGCTGCCGGCATATCCGGTGACATCCCGGCATCCATCAATCCGCTGCAGATATCTTCCATAGCAGTGATTCCCATGAGGAATACCAGTGTTCCCTTCGTCCTGACCAGCGCCTCAAAATCTATATTGTATTCTTTTCCCTTTTTCTTATGCCCCGTTATAATATGAAGAGATGAACAGAAATCACGGTGTGTGACCGGAATTCCATTGTAGGCCGGCACGGAAATAGCCGATGTAACTCCGGGGACGATTTCAAACGGAATATCATGCTCCGCCAGAAGCTCCAGTTCTTCCCCTCCACGGCCAAAAAGGAAAGGATCACCGCCTTTTAAACGGACAACCCTTTTTCCTTCAAGCGCTTTATCCAGTAAAACCTGATTGATCAGCTCCTGCTGCATGGTATGATGACCGGCACGCTTTCCCACATCAATCAGTTCCGCATCTTTTGGTACCATGGCCAGAACCCCATGCCCTACCAGTGCATCGTATACAACCACCTGAGCCTGTTCCAGTACCTGTTTTCCTTTTAATGTAAATAATCCCACATCAGAGGGACCGGCTCCCACAAGCCAGACTTTCCCTTTATTCATTTCCGCACGTTCCTTTCATTTCTTTTCCTGATACTGTTCCCTCAATCTGACTGCCAGTTTCCTGCCCAAAACAGGCGCATTATCCCTGCTGGCCTCACCTGTGATACTTCCAATCAGATGTCCGCCGTCTGTCTCATCATAATAAAGCCCTCGCAGGCAGATCATTCCATCCTCTATGCAGGCATGAGCAGCAACCGGTGAAGTACATCCTCCATCCAGTTCTCTCACAAAAGCCCGTTCTGCCAGAGCCGCCATCTCGCCCTCAGGGTCATTATATCCATCGAGGAAATCGTATGTCATATCGGATCGTCCCTGCACTGCCAGAATCCCCTGTCCTGCTGCAGGAATCATCTCTTCCGGATCAAAATACCGGCTGATTCGATTCTCCAGACCCAGCCGCTTCACCCCTGCAGCAGCAAGAATCAACGCAGAATACTGTCCGCTGTCCAGCTTGGACAAACGGGTAATGACATTCCCTCTCACATTTTTAAATGTGGCCTGGGGATACAGCTTTTTAAACTGCAGAATCCGTCTCAGACTGGAACAGCCCACAGGCAATGAAAAATCAATCTCATCTTTTCCCTGAGGAAGTACCAGTACATCTCTGGGATCTTCTCTTCTGGAAAATGCAATCAACGGCAGATCCTCAGGCACCTCCATAGGCATATCCTTCAGACTGTGCACGGACAGACAGGTTCTTCCATCCATAAGCGCTTTGTCCAGTTCTTTTACAAACAGGCCCTTACCTCCCACCTGATCAAGACTCCGGTCCAGAATAATATCTCCGGTGGTTTTCATGGTAAGCAGCCTGGCTTCCACATCCTCATTATGGCTGTTAATATAGTCGCGCACCATTTCAGACTGAACGACCGCCAGCTTACTCTCGCGGCTTCCAATGTTAACAATTTTCATGAATTATTCCTCGTTCCATTATTTCTAAAATGCATAATATATTCTAACATAGAAACCTTTTCTGTCAAATAGATTTTGACACTATTACAAAAGGATGCTACAATTTTATTAGTTTTTTACCACAACGTCATACAAATTGACGATAGTACATCTTCCGGTGTATACGTGAATTATTACATATTCAGGAGGAATTATCCATGACCAGTAAGAAAAAAGCAATTCTGGTTGTCAGTTTCGGCACCAGCATCAACGAAGCGAGAGAAAAGACCATTGACAAAATCGAAGAAGATTTTCGACAGGCATTCCCCGATTATTCCATATATCGCGCATGGACCAGCAAAATGATTATCCGCAAAATACTGAAACGCGATGGTATCCGGATCATGACAGTGACCGATGCCGTTGAACAGATGATTTCAGATGGTATTCAGGAACTGATCGTACAGCCCACTCATATTCTGAACGGTATTGAAAATGATATTATGATTTCCGAAGTAAACTCTTTTGCAGAACATTTTGACTGCATTCGTTTCGGTAATCCTCTCCTGTCATCCACCAACGATAATCTGGCAGTAATTGCTGCCATTAAAAAAGAGTATCCGGAGATTCCCGACAATGAGGCACTGGTTTTCATGGGACACGGCACCGTACATTTTACCAATACAGTATATGCAGCACTGGACTTCACTTTGAAAGATTACTGGCACAGCAATATTTTTATGGGAACGGTGGAAGCTTATCCCTCTATTGACACCATGCTGAAACTGGTTAAAAATCTGGCCCCTGCAAAAGTACATCTGGCGCCCTTTATGATCGTAGCCGGTGACCACGCCATCAACGACATGGCAGGCGACGAAGAAGATTCATGGAAAAATATCTTCCGGAGAGAAGGTTATGATGTGGTCTGTCATCTGAAAGGAATTGGCGAATATCCTTCCATCCGTAATATTTTTATTAATCATGCCCGTGAGGCAATTGAATCCTGATGTTGACCCATAGCCAGGCAGGAAATTACTGCACTGTTTTCCTGGCTGGCTATAAATCAATTTCCGATACAAAACAAAAGTGTCCATATTCTACAGGAAAACAATAATACCGGCATAAGCAGTCAGCTTTTTGGTTTCCTGTAGGATATGGACCTTTTATGTACTTAATTTAATTAATCAATAAACTGTTTATTCAAGATTCTCGCGGCATCTGCCAGATACTCCAGACAGGGTTTCTTTTTATAATACTGACCGCCCCGCTCCTGCACCTTGGTCATAACTTCATTGCCTTCCAGTGAAGTGAGTTCACTGCAGTAAATACTGCCGTTTTCTTTTTTGAATTCATTAATCAGATAACGGATCATCTCATAATTTTCCTGTTTTGCTTCAATATTCTTTGGATCTGTATTGCCAGTCTCCAGACCTGCAATCATAGCCATGGCACAGACTGCGCCACATACTTCTTTCATTCTACCCATTCCGCCGCCAAATGAACAGGAAATCTTTAATGCCAGGTCCTTGTCGATCCCATATCTGTCACAATATGCGAGCATAACAGCCTGACAGCAATTGTAACCTTGTCTGAAATTATCCTTTGTCCTTTCAACATAATTCTCTTTTTTCAACATCAGCGCTTCAAGATCCTTTCAGTATAGTACCAGTACCTTCATTGACCGGAGTATCATTGATCATTCTGAAGGAATCATTATCATTCCACCTGCCCCAATGCAACTCTCAGCCCTGATCTTCCTGACTTATTATATCTTACACTAATTTGTCCAAAATAGAAAGTAGTTATTTGTAAAATAATTACGAAAAAACAAAAAAGATGCAGAAGGAAACGGTTTCCCGATTTCTTCTGCATCTGTATCAGTCTGTCGATGGGCTGATCATACAAAATCAGACCCATCAACTTGTTTATCTGTACAATAAGTCACTGTATCAGATGAATTCTCTTTGTTGTCTCAGATTATTCTTCAACAGAATACAGAGCAACCAGTCTCTGCAGATGAGCATACTTGTCTTCTGCATTCTTTTCAGATTTTGCAAACAGATCAGCAGCTCTTTCAGGATTCTTAAGAGCAAGTGAAGTATAACGAACTTCGCCCTTTAAGAAGTTCTGGTACTGAGACATATCAGGTGTCTTGGAATCAAGGCTGAAAGGATTCTTGCCTTCCTCTTTCAGAGCAGGGTTATATCTGAACAGATGCCAGTATCCTGATGCAACTGCCTCAGCTTCTTCTGTCATAGCCTTAGCCATACCTTTTCTGATACCGTGATTGATACAAGGAGCGTAAGCGATGATCAGTGAAGGTCCCGGATATGCTTCTGCTTCTGCGATGGCCTTAACTGTCTGGTTGTAATCAGCACCCATAGCGATCTGAGCAACATATACATAACCATAGCTCATAGCGATACCGGCAAGATCTTTCTTCTTAACGTCCTTGCCGCCTGCAGCAAACTGTGCAACAGCACCAACGTTGGTAGACTTGGAAGCCTGTCCACCTGTATTGGAGTATACTTCTGTATCGAATACAAAGATGTTGATATCTTTGCCGGAAGCTAATACATGGTCAACACCGCCGAAACCGATATCGTATGCCCAGCCGTCACCACCGAAGATCCACTGTGATTTCTTGGACAGGTAATCTTTTTCAGCAAGGATTGCCTGAGCTTTTTCACAGCCGCATGCTTCCAGTGCAGCAACCAGCTTTTCTGTAGCAGCACCATTGGTAGCGCCACATGCAAATGTATCCAGCCATTCCTTGCCGGCAGCAACAACAGCTTCATTTGTACCGTTCGCTACAACGTCTTCTACTTCTTCTTTCAGACGTGCTCTGATTGCATTCTGAGCCAGTAACATACCGTAACCAAACTCAGCATTGTCTTCGAATAAGGAGTTATCCCATGCAGGACCCTGTCCTTTTTCGTTAACTGTATAAGGTGTAGACGGTGAAGAGTTGCCCCAGATTGAAGAACAGCCTGTTGCGTTGGCAATGTACATTCTTTCACCGAATAACTGTGTGATTAATTTAGCGTAAGGTGTTTCACCACAGCCTGCACATGCACCTGAGAACTCAAGCAGAGGCTGTCTGAACTGAGAACCTTTAACGGTTGCAGCAGCAAATTTGGCAGCTACTTCAGGTTTCTTGGGGATGGTTAAGCCGTAGTCATAGCCTGCCTGAACACCAGCGTTAGCTTCGAAGTTCTTCATCTCCAGAGCCTTACCCTGTTTGTTGCCAGGACAAACATTAGCACATGAACCGCATCCTGTACAGTCGTAAGCGGATACTGTCATGGTATATCTGAATTCTTTCAGACCTGTGCAGGGAACTGTCTCTACACCAGCGGGAGCTGCAGCTGCTTCTGCTTCTGTCATAACAACAGGGCGGATTACAGCGTGAGGACAAACATATGCACAGCGGTTACACTGAATACACTTGGAAGAATCCCATACAGGAATATTAACTGCGATACCACGTTTTTCAAATGCAGCAGAGCCTGAAGGTGTTGTACCATCTACATAATCCTTGAATGCAGATACAGGCAGTTTGTTGCCTTCCTGTGCATTGATCGGGATCTGGATATTGTTAACGAACTTAACAAC
Organism: Lachnospiraceae bacterium; assembly: GCA_034086685.1. Classification (GTDB taxonomy): domain Bacteria; phylum Bacillota; class Clostridia; order Lachnospirales; family Lachnospiraceae; genus TWA4. Next base: position 1,942 of record JAXDZY010000002.1, on the reverse strand, counting down.
ATCGGAATCACCTTCAACGGACTTGCCCAGTTCTTCGTATTCGCAGTCAGCCCAGCTTGCGGGTACTTCGATAGCCTTAACCTGCTTAGCACCTGCTTCGATTGCTGCCCAGTTCTTTTCTACAACGTCCTGACCTTTACGTCCGTATGTTGCAGCAGCAGCTTTCTTCATCAGATCGATTGCCTTCTCTTCAGGAATGATGTTGGCAAGCTTGAAGAATGCGGACTGCAGAATGGTGTTGATACGTGTGGGGCCCATGCCTGTTTCAATACCGATCTTAACACCGTCGATTACATACATCTTGATGTTGTGATCAGCAATGTACTTCTTAGCCTGTCCGGGTAAATGTTTCTCAATACCTTCCATATCCCAGGGGCAGTTCAGCAGGAATGTACCGCCATCTTTAATATCCTGAACCATGTTGTACTTACGTACATAGGAAGGATTATGACATGCTACGAAGTTAGCCTTGGAAATCAGGTATGTAGAGTGAATAGCTTCCTTACCGAAACGAAGGTGGGAAATTGTTACACCGCCTGATTTCTTTGAGTCATAATCAAAGTATGCCTGAGCATACATGTCTGTATTATCACCGATAATCTTGATGGAGTTCTTGTTGGCACCTACTGTACCATCTGCACCCAGACCCCAGAACTTGCAGCTGATAGTTGAAGCAGGAGTTGTATCAGGGTTTTCTCCCAGTTCCAGTGAAAGGTTGGTAACATCATCAACGATACCGATTGTGAATTTCTGTTTTTCAGTGTTGTTGTAAACAGCAATGATCTGAGCAGGAGTTGTATCCTTGGAACCTAAACCGTAGCGGCCTGTAAATACCGGTACAGATTCGAATTTTGTTCCCTTTAATGCTGCAACAACGTCCAGGTACAGGGGCTCACCCATAGCACCGGGCTCTTTTGTTCTGTCCAGAACAGTAATCTTCTTAACTGTTTCAGGAATAGCTGCAATCAGAGCTTCAGCGGAGAAAGGTCTGTACAGACGAACCTTAACTGCACCAACCTTAGCGCCTGCTGCGTTCATGTATGCGATAGTTTCATCGATTGTCTCACATACAGAACCCATTGCGATGATGATCTGTTCAGCATCGGGAGCACCTACATAGTTGAATAACTTGTAGTTTGTACCGATCTTTTCATTGATCTTGTCCATATATTCCTGAACTACTGCAGGTAATGCATCGTAGTAGGGGTTGCATGCTTCTCTTGCCTGGAAGAAGATATCAGGGTTCTGAGCTGAACCTCTCTGGCAGGGATGATTGGGGTTCAGAGCGTGCTTTCTGTACTCAGCCAGGGCATCCATATCCAGCATATCTTTCAGATCTTCGTAATCCCACTCTTCGATCTTCTGGATTTCATGAGATGTTCTGAAACCGTCAAAGAAGTTGATGAAAGGAACCTTACCTTTGATAGCTGCCAGATGAGCAACGGGTGTCAGGTCCATAACTTCCTGTACACTGGATTCGCAAAGCATAGCACAGCCTGTCTGGCGGCATGCATATACGTCAGAATGATCACCGAAGATTGACAGTGCATGGGATGCTAACGCACGTGCGGATACGTTAAACACACCGGGAAGCTGTTCACCGGCAACCTTGTAAAGGTTGGGGATCATTAACAGAAGACCCTGAGAAGCTGTGTAGGTAGTAGTCAGAGCGCCTGCTGCCAGTGAACCATGTACAGCACCTGCTGCACCTGCTTCAGACTGCATCTCGATAACCTGAACAGGCTGACCGAAGATGTTTTTCTTTCCTGCGGTTGCCCATTCATCAGCAGCTTCTGCCATTACGGATGAAGGGGTAATAGGGTAGATTGCTGCAACTTCTGTAAAAGCATAAGAAGCATGGGAAGCAGCATGGTTACCATCCATGGTTTTCATTTTTCTTGCCATTGGAAATTCCTCCTAGATAGTATATAAATTGTTCATT
>JAXDZY010000151.1:0-17071 GCA_034086685.1 Lachnospiraceae bacterium | reverse complement strand
GCTTTATTTGTGGAGTATTTAAACCATTACACAGCTGAGAACACAAAACAGGTTAAAAGTCAACTCATCAATTGGATTGGCTCACAGCCCTTATTTATTCAGGCATTGTTTGGAAATCTCAGCTGGGAAAGTTGAGTTATTCACATATAAAAGTCAATGATATTGCTTCTTATATCGGAATTAATCGTTCCTATCTGACGACTTTGTTTAAAAACAAATTGAATGTATCACCTCAGGAGTATCTGGTGAGTTATAGGCTGAATAAGGCTAAACAGCTTCTTCAGATAACCGGTCTGAGTATACGGGAAGTGGCATTTCGCGTGGGATACGACAACCCTCTGACCTTTTCAAAAATGTTTAAAAATGCTTTTGGTGTAAGTCCCAAATATTACCGGGAGGAAGTCTGCTGCGGTGTAAAAATTCAAAAAGCCCGGTAGAATACGGATCGTGCTCTCGTAAGGAGCATGTGGGGAGCAAAAACCTGTTTTTATGATTGGGCTTTTATGATATTATGGAAATATTCATAAAGAACTGGAATGAAAACGGGGGATATCATGGAAGAATCATATGTTTTGCAATTATCAGATACAAAGTTTGAGGATCTGTATCTGTGTTTCTGCGGTTATGCGGACTGTAAGCCTCTTCACAGCTTCGGTCCGGCGGCACGTCCCAATTACATTTTTCATTATATTGTAGAAGGAAAAGGAACCTACAAGGTGGGAGAACACACTTATCAGCTGGGTAAGGATCAGGGGTTTGTAATTGAGCCGGAAACCATGACATTTTATCAGGCGGATGAGAAAGAACCCTGGACATATTTCTGGATTGGATTTGCAGGGAAACATGCAGGGGAGTATGTAAGTGATCTGGGTATCAACAGTGACAGGCTGATTTTTCGTTCGGACAGAAGTGATGATCTGAAGCGGATTGTGCTGGAAATGCTGAAAAACAACAAAATGACAGTGAGGAATCAGTATCTTTTGCAAAGCCTTCTGTATTCTTATTTTGCTGTTCTCATGGAAGATATGACCCTGGTGGATGGTTACGGAGAAAAGCAGGAAAGCGTGTATCTGAAACAGGCAATTAATTTTATCAGGAATAATTATCATCGGGGAGTCAAAGTAAAAGATATTGCAGACTATGTGTGTATCAGCAGAAGCTATCTTCACATGCTGTTCCAGGAAAGCCTTTCCATGTCACCGCAGGAATTTCTGATCCGGTTCCGGATTTCCAGAGCAAAGGAAATGCTGACAGTTACAGAACTGTCAGTAGAGGAAGTGGCAAAATCCTGTGGATATGAAGATGCGTTGACTTTTTCAAAAGCATTTAAAAAAAATATTGGCCTTCCGCCCAGCGTTTTCAGAAAAGAACACAGAGCCGATGTGCACAATAATCTCCTGAGCCATCAGCAGAATATTGAAGACATGGTGGACAGGGAGAAAATGAAAATTGCCGGAAAGACACGAAAATGATTGGACATTTTGACTGATTTCAAAGACAAAAATGTCTACCGAAAACAGATGCGGCAGGTTTATAATACGCATATATTCGGAAAGGATATGCGCGCGGTATTTCTTTCTTGCTGGATTTTACTTCCATGCAGATTGTCGTATTTTCTGTGATTGATGTATGGAAATCTGAAAGAGAAAGAAGTGTGATTATGAGTTCATCTGATAAATATCGTTTTGTTTCATTCTGTCATTCCATGGATTGTGTGAATGTGCTGGATTGCGGATTGTTTGTGAAAAACTGTGGTATTGAAAGAAATGCATCCGGCATGAAATGGGGTCCTTCGGTGATCAAGGGATACCATATATTTATTGTACTGGCAGGCAGAGGACAGTTGTGTCTGAATGATCAGAAGCGGCAGATATCGGCAGGAACAGTATTTGTGCTGTTTGACGGGATGGAGATGGAGTACCGGCCGGACAATGGTGCTTCATGGCAGTATGCCTGGGTTACTCTGGGCGGTAAAAATGTCCTGTCTCATCTGAAGGAAGCTGGTTTTTTCAGAAATCCTGTCCGGCAGTGCAGCTGCAGTCTGGATGATTTTGTGGAAATCCTTGACAATATGCTGAGTACCGCAGAACCTTCTCTGTCCAATGAGCTGAGGAGAAACAGTTATCTTTATGAGCTGCTTTCTCTTCTGGTGGAACCGGAGCAGCCACAGAAAGAGAGCGGTTTTAATATACCTCAGGATGTCTATGTGCAGAATGCAGTCCAGTATATCCATAGAAATTACTCACATATTAAGGTTAACGACATTGCATCTCATATAGGGATCAATCGTTCCTATCTGACTACCATATTCAAAAATAAGCTCAGCGTATCTCCTCAGGAATATCTGGTGAGTTATCGGTTGAATAAAGCCAGACAGCTTCTTCAGACAACGGATCTGTGTATTCAGGAAATTGCTTTCCGCGTTGGTTACGACAATCCGCTGACTTTTTCAAAAATGTTTAAAAACACGTTTGGTATGAGTCCGAAAAACTATCGAAAGGAAATCTGCCGGGAAGCCGGGGAAACAGTCGAAGTTTTGAATCCCGGCAGGAGATGATTTAAAGAGTATCTGTTTTTATAAAAGCGGATGAAGATTCTCTTGTAATGATTCTTGTCCGCAGTTCCAGCTCTTCAATCTCTTCTGTTTCCTTATTGATCCTCTGGATCAGCAGTTCCACCGCACGTTTTCCAATCTCTCCCAGAGGCTGTGCAAGGGAAGAAATGCTGGGATTCATCTTCCGTGCCAGCAGAGAATTGTCAAATCCCACAACCGCCACATCATCGGGAATCTTATAGCCGCAGGAAATCAGTGCGTGGATGGTCTCACAGGCAGTCACATCATCGCAGGCAAAAAGTGCATCGCTGTGAAATCCGTTTTTCTGGATATAGCGGCGGATCAGTTTCTGAATACTGTTGGTATTAATGTTTGCTGTGGTATGGCTGGTGATTACATCCGCCGGTTCCAGTCCGGCACCGGTCAGATAATCCATAAAACCGTTAAATTTTATGGCGGACATGGACTCCGGTGATGCGGATCCCACATAACCGATCTGTTCATATCCCAGATCAATCAGATAACGTGCAATACGTTTACCGGCATTATAATGGGAAACGGAAACGGAACTGAATCCATCCAGCTTTTTTGTAATGGAAATAACAGGAATCTCCAGCTTTTTGTAAATTGACCGGCTGTTTTCCGAAGACACGGGAACGGTTATGATTCCGTCCACCTTCCGTGCCTTCAGGCTGCTCAGAATATTTTTTTCTTTTGCCTGACTTCGCCGGCTGCAGCAGACAACAATATTATAGCCTTCAAAATCGGCATATTCTTCTATGGAATGGAGGATTTCAGAATAGAAAGGATTGGAAATCTCAGGAAGAATAATGCCGATCAGATTGGTTCTGCCGCCGGCCAGATTGCGTGCGGCGGCATTGGGCTGATAATTCAGCTTCTGAATACATTGAAGCACTTTTTTTCTGGTTTCCGGCTTAACGGAAGGATGGCCGGAAAGTACCCGGGACACTGTGGCAGGTGAAACATGAGCCAGCTGTGCCACATCTTTCATACTTGACATATGGAACTCCTATCTGATGTACGGGTATCAGGCGGATTCGGATAACTGCATCCGGGCGGCCCGGCAGATTGTCCGATTACATGATACTCTGTAAAATTACCAGTAAATTATCACCAGTATATAATAGTTTTCGGTAAAATACAAGAAAAATGTTTCATACAGTTTTCATTATAGGGCAAATGGATAAAATTAAAAAATTCGCTTGACAACTGGAAATATAAGGAATATAATTCCGTGTAAATCCAATGAAATACATGAAAGCGCGTTCATTACATGGATTAAGAAAACAGGAAAACCGCCTCTCCCGCAGCTTCCGCATGGCGGCTGCAGATTGAAAGGAGCGTAATAATATGAAGAGAAATATTAACTTATCAACCGTAGAAGAAGCAAACCGTTTTGTATATGCAGCTAATCGCTTTGCAGGCGATCTTGATATTAAGATAGGAAGATACACATTGGATGCCAAGTCATTAATGGGTGTATTGAGTATGGCAGTGGGCCGTATGGGTGAACTGAACATTATCGGTGGTGAAGATGATCAGTCTGCTCTGGATGAGATTCTGGCTTTTTGTAAATAATCGAATAGATATGTGGCATCAGGCCACAGTTTAATGTCACAACACAAAAGGCATAGAGCACTGGACAGGAAGTCGGTGCTCTATGCCTTTTTTAAAATAATCCTATCAGAATAAACCAGACAACAGGAACCAGCAGGGAAGGAAGCATGTTCAGGGTTTTGCAGTCTTTGATTCCCAGTATGGAAAGTCCCGAGCTGGCAATGAGAAAACCGCCTGTAATAGAGATTTCGGTCATCATATCTGCTGTCATGAAATTGCCCAGCATCAGAGCGCAGAGATAAATACTGCCCTGCCATACAAACAATACACCTGCAGCCAGTGCCATGCCGATGCCGTAAGTGGCGGCGAGAACCATGGATGTGACAAAATCCAGCGCAGCATTTGTGAACAGATAGGTATTATCGCCATATAAAGCGCTCTGGATGGGACCCAGTATGGACAGTGTTCCAATACAGTACAGGAGTATTCCGGTGGATAATCCCTCTCCCAGTTTGCTGGAGGCAAAACGGGAGGACAGCTTCTGGAAGCGCCCGTTCAGATCCAGCATGGTTCCCAGCAGGCTTCCGAGAGCCAGGCTGATGATGAACAGTACAGGGTAATTGCTTTTGGGCATATTCTGAACGATGGAATTGATTCCCAATCCTGTGGCTGCCAGTCCCATGGCAGTAAACAGAGCCCCCTGATATTCTTCTTTGATTCCTTTTTTAAAAATACTTCCAATTATGCTTCCGGTCAGAATGGTACCGGTATTTACGATTGTCCCCAGCATGACAGTTCCCCTTTTTGAAACTTTATTTGATGAACTGGTTCACCACGTCCATGAGGCCTTCGATGGCCTCACGGCGTTCTTCTTCACTTTCAAATTCAGATAATTCGGTCATACATTCATTGATGTGTTCTTCCAGAATCAGCTTACTGAGACTGGTAAGCGCTGCCCGGACTGCAGCCAGCTGAATCAGAACCTCGGTGCAGTTGCGGTCTTCCGCAAGCATGCTTTTAACTTTATTGGCATGTCCGATGATCCGGGACATCCGGTTAACCAGTTTTGCATTTTCTTCATCAGAATGATGATGCATGAGCATCCCTCCCTGTTAATTGTGTGAGTCCTGATATTCAAGGGCAGCACCCACGAAGCCTTTAAATAAGGGATGAGGCCGGTTGGGACGTGACTTCAGCTCGGGATGAGCCTGAGTGCCGATGAACCAGGGATGATCCTTGATTTCGCACATTTCCACAATGCGTCCGTCGGGTGATTTGCCGCACAGGGACATACCGTTCTGTACCAGAACCTTACGGTAATCGTTGTTGACTTCATAACGGTGTCTGTGGCGCTCGGAAATGTGATCAGTTCCGTATACTTCATATGCTTTACTGTTTTTGTCCAGAACGCAGGGATATGCGCCGAGTCTCAGGGTGCCGCCGATATCCGTAATTCCGTCCTGATCGGGCATCAGATGAATGACGGGATAGGATGTGGATGGATCAAGCTCTGCGCTGTGAGCACTTGCATAACCTACAACGTGTCTTGCAAATTCTACAATGGCAAGCTGCATGCCGAGACACAGGCCGAGGAACGGAACTTTATTCTCACGGGCATAGCGGATGGCACTGATCTTACCCTCAATACCGCGGTCACCAAAACCGCCGGGAACCAGAATGCCGGATACATCTCCAAGAATTTCGGCTGCATTGTCATCAGTCAGCTGTTCGGAATCCACCCATTTGATGGTGACTTCTGTCCGGTGGAAACAGCCGGCATGTTTCAGAGATTCCACTACACTGATATAGGCATCGTGAAGAGCGATATATTTACCTACCAGAGCAACAGTAACTTTTTTCAGAGGATGCTTCCATGCATCGATCATGGTCTCCCATTCGGACAGATCGGGTTCGGGACAGTCAAGATGGAGACATTCACAGACAACAGAGGCCAGATGCTCTTTTTCCATGGCCAGAGGAGCTTCGTAGAGAACATCAACATCCAGATTCTGCAGTACACGGTGAGCGGGTACATTACAGAAAATACCGATCTTCTCCTTGATTTTGTCATCCAGAGGCAGTTCGGAACGGCAGACCAGAATATCGGGCTGAATTCCCATACCCTGAAGGGCTTTTACACTTGCCTGAGTAGGCTTTGTTTTCATTTCACCGGAACAGCGCAGATAGGGGATCAGGGTAACGTGGATCATGATGGCATTTTCCCGTCCCACGTCAAGCTGGAACTGACGGATGGATTCCAGGAAAGGCTGGCTTTCAATATCACCTACTGTGCCGCCGATCTCGATAATTGCAATCTCAGTCCTGTCATTGCTGTCAGAATGATAATTTCTATAAAAACGGCTTTTGATTTCGTTGGTAATATGGGGAATTACCTGTACAGTACCTCCACCGAAATCACCGCGGCGTTCCTTTTCGATAACAGTCGAATAGACCTTGCCGGTTGTCACATTGGAATTTTTGTTCAGGTTTTCATCAATGAAACGTTCGTAGTGGCCCAGATCCAGATCGGTTTCTGTTCCATCTTCCGTAACGAATACTTCGCCATGCTGAATCGGATTCATGGTACCGGGGTCGATATTGATATAGGGATCAAATTTCTGCATGGTAACAGAATATCCTCTGGCTTTCAGCAGACGGCCGAGAGAAGCGGCAGTAATACCTTTTCCCAATCCGGAAACAACTCCGCCGGTTACAAATACATATTTAACAGGCATATTTCTCCTCCTTAAAGTAACACTTGTAAGCAATCATTTTTTATTCTATCACCAGAATAAAAATAATTCTACTTCTTTTTTATTTATTTTTAATTTCTTATTCACAAAACATTCATAAAAAGTCGAGGATATTTTAGCTGCAGATGCTTGATTTATGTCAGAGGAATCTCTATAATAAACTTAGCCTATCAGAAACAGGAGATTCACAATGGACAATAAAAACAAAAAAGACAATGGTAAGCTTCCCAAGAACAGCCAGACAATTATCCTGCTGGCCATAGCAGTGATGTTTACCTTATTTATATTATCTGTTTACAGTAATATGTCGAATGATGATGATCGTATGATCACTTATACGCAGCTGCTTGAGATGGCCAAAAACGGAGATATTGATAAAGTTTTCGTAAATCAGTCAGGCAACCGTCTGGAAGCAACACTTACGAAAGAAGCAACTCAGAAGGTTTATAAGAATGCCGCATCCAAAAGCGGACTGGGAGAAGCTGCGGGAGGGAAGCTGTACAGCGCATCGGGATCAGCTCAGCTGGTATATTATACCGGTATTCCGGATGATGCGGATATGTACAGCAAGCTGGATGAATACGGAGTAAATGTGGATGTGGAGATTCCCGACACCAACTCCGCGATTTTTGACTTTCTGCTGTTTTACATTCTCCCGATACTTATCTGCTGGGGTCTGCTGATGCTTATCATGCGGAAAGCCGGCGGAGGCGGTGGTGTTATGGGCGTAGGCAAGTCCAATGCCAAGATGTATGTCCAGAAAGAGACAGGAGTTACATTCAAAGATGTGGCAGGACAGGATGAAGCCAAGGAATCCCTGACAGAGATAGTGGACTTCCTGCATAATCCCGACCGTTATGCAAGAATCGGAGCGAAGCTTCCGAAGGGAGCTTTGCTGGTTGGACCGCCCGGTACCGGTAAGACACTGCTTGCCAGAGCAGTTGCCGGAGAAGCTCATGTTCCTTTTTTCTCTCTGTCCGGTTCGGATTTTGTGGAGATGTTTGTGGGTGTGGGTGCTTCACGTGTGCGTGATCTGTTTAAGCAGGCACAGAATAATGCTCCCTGCATTATTTTTATTGATGAGATCGATGCCATCGGCAAGAGCCGTGATGGAAATCTGGGAGGCAATGATGAAAGAGAGCAGACTCTGAATCAGCTGCTTTCCGAGATGGATGGTTTTGATGCTTCAAAAGGGGTATTTATTCTTGCTGCAACCAACCGTCCCGAGATTCTGGACAAGGCTCTGCTGCGCCCCGGTCGTTTTGACCGCCGGATTATTGTAGACCGTCCCGATCTGAAGGGCCGCGTCAATATTCTGAAAGTACATTCAAGAAACGTTGCACTGGATGATACGGTGGATCTGGAGGCTATTGCCCTGGCTACATCCGGTGCGGTAGGCTCTGACCTGGCCAATATGATCAATGAAGCGGCAATCAATGCGGTGAAGCATGGCCGTCAGGCAATCAGTCAGGCAGACCTGTTTGAATCGGTAGAAGTAGTTCTGGTGGGCAAGGAGAAGAAAGACCGCATACTCAGCCAGGAAGAACGTCGTATTGTATCTTATCACGAAGTTGGTCATGCACTGGTCAGCGCACTGCAGAAAGATGCGGAGCCGGTACAGAAGATCACGATCGTGCCCCGCACCATGGGTGCACTGGGATATGTTATGAATGTCCCTGAGGAAGAAAAGTATCTGAACACAGAGAAGGAAATCCGCGCCATGCTGGTCCAGTTCCTTGGCGGACGTGCAGCGGAAGAGATTGTATTTGATACTGTAACCACGGGAGCTGCCAATGATATTGAAAGGGCAACAAAGCTTGCCCGGGCTATGGTAACTCAGTATGGCATGTCGGAAGAATTCGGTCTTATGGGTCTGGAATCTGTTGAAAATCAGTATCTGACCGGACGTACTGTATTGAACTGTGCGGATATTACAGCTTCCACAGTAGATGAAGTGGTTAAACGTATTCTGAAAGAATCTTATCAGCAGGCAAAGGAACTTCTGAGTCATCACAGAAAGGCTCTGGATGAAATTGCTGCCTTTCTGATTGAAAGAGAGTCCATCACCGGCAAGGAGTTTATGGAAATTTTTCACAAGATAGAAAGCGACGGTGATATGCCCGAGGATGCAGCAGTAGCTGAAGAGAATACAGCAGTGGCTGAAGCAGAGATCGCGGTAATCGGTGAGATTGCAGAAGACGCGGATGAAACAGACTCGAAAGTAGGTATTATCCATGAATATAAAAATAATCGTAGCATCACATAAACCATATCAGATGCCAGGTGATACCTGTTATCTTCCTGTACATGTAGGGAAGGAAGGTAAGAAAGATATCGGATTCCGTGGCGACGATACCGGAGATAACATCTCCTGGAAAAATCCGAGTTATTGTGAGCTGACAGGTCTTTATTGGGCATGGAAAAATCTCGATGCCGATTATCTGGGACTGGCGCATTACAGGAGACATTTTTCTGCAAAACCCTGGCTGGTACGTATATGGAAGGGAAAGCAGAACTGTATTTTGACTGATAAAGAGGTACATCGGATTCTGAAAAAAACAGATATTATCCTTCCAAGAAAGAGGTATTATCTGATTGAATCCGTATACAGTCATTATTGCCATACACATTACCCCGAGCCGCTGGACCAGACCAGAAGGATCATGGAGAAGGAATATCCGGAGATGATGCCGGCATTTAATCGGGTGATGAATAAAAAGTCTGCTCATATGTTTAATATGTATATTATGAAACGGGAATTATCAGACGAATATTGTGAGTTTCTGTTTCATGTTTTGGGAGAGCTGGAAGAGTGTATTGATATTTCTTCATATGATCCGTTTCAGGGGAGAGTTTATGGTCGGATCAGTGAGCTGCTTCTGAACGTATGGATTTTATACAAAGGTTATTCGTATAAAGAATTGCCTCTGATGCATATGGAGCATGAAAACTGGTTTGCAAAAGGATATAAGATGCTGTACAGCAAATATGCACACCAGTATTATTGAGGAGGGAGAATCGGGGATGGATTTCAATGAGAAGATGGAAGCAAAAAAGGTGTCGGAGGATGAGAAGTTTGTTGTATACAGATACGGCCATCTGAACAGCAGAAAGAAGATGACCGGAGAGTTAAAAATCAGCAACGGTGAGCTTCCCAGTGTAAGCACTGTGAAGCTGGAAGATGGATACAGCACCCGTGCCAATGAGATGCGCATAGGTGGAAGGATTATTCTGGATTATATGATGTCCGGTGAGTGGCCGGAGAGAGTTGAACTGGTGTAGTCTGAAATCCGAAAGTAAACAAAAAGATGACAGCAAAAGCGGTATTGAATCTTTTACAATTTCAATACCGCTTTTTAATGTTAATTTGTAATCATTCAGATTCAGGAAGATTTTAATCCATCTTTTCCAGAGAGATTGTTTCGCCGTTCAGCATTTTATTAAGCAGATCTTTTCCATATTCTACAGAATCCTGATCCGGTTCCATTACATAGGTTCTTGAGCCACGCTGCATGTAGGCTTCTGTGGTATAAAGGTTGCTGCCGCTCAACTGATAGTTCTGTATATCCCATCCGGGCATGTCGCCCAGCTGCATCTGTATAAGCTGCTGGATCTCGCTGCTGGTCATGTTTGTCTGCACATTGGTTTCTGCCACTGACAGAATTTTGTTAAAGTTTGTAATAGTGCTGAAACTCATGAGTTTGTTCAGCAGGGCACGTATGACACGGATCTGATTTGATACACGATCATTGTCACCGCCAGCGAGCATTTTGCGGCTTCGCATGAAGTACAGTGCCTGGTCACCGTTGAGGTGGTTGGTTCCTTCCTGGATTTCGTACCTGTTATCCAGCGTTGTAAATGCCACAGGAGAGTACACATCCACACCTCCCACAGCGTCGATAATCTCTACAGTTGCGGAGAAGTTCACACGTACATAGTAATTGATCTGAACATTCATCAGATTTTCCAGGGTGGCAATGGATTCATTGATTCCGTACATACCCGAATGGGTCAGCTTGTCCTTTTCTCCGATAACGGGTATGGTAACATAGTAATCTCGGGGAATTCCCAAAAGCAGTACCTGATGTGTAACAGGATTTACTGCTACAAGCATGTTGGCATCTGTTCGTGATTTGGCGGTCACTTCGCCGCGGGCATCAATACCGCTGATATAGACGATGAAACAGTCTTTTGTTACATCGGAAACTGCAGACGATGCCAGTTTTTCATTGGAAACAAGATTGAAGGTCTTCAGAACACGTGTTTCGCTGTCAAAGTTTTTATGAGAGGTTTCAAACAGTGTTCGGTAAGCTTCATTGAAAATAATTGCATCCGCTTCCCCGTAGTAAAGTCCGTCTGCCAGATATCCAAACTGACTGTAGGGATCCAGTTGGGGAACAGTACCGGTTTCTTTACCGATTGCTTTGGATGCATCTTCAATGATCTCCTCATCGTAACTGGCATTATATCCGAATATGCCGTTTCTGACATCTTCCAGTGTCTGCGCACTGCTGTCTTTCATAACAACTACAGATACGGAAATGGTTTCTTTTTCAGCTTTAGTAACATTCTGGAGAGCCAGATTACTTCGTGCAATGAATGCACTTCCTGCAAAAAGGATTACACTGAGTGTCAGACTGAGCAAACGTCCCAGACCTCTGGAAAATCTGCTTTTCATGGAAAAAATGAGCAGAGAGCAGAGTACAATCAGCAGGGACAGAATCAGACCTGCTGCTGCCAGATAGTGTATCGGTACGTAGTTAATTGCCAGAAACAAAAATATAACGGATGCCAGAAACTGCAGAAACAGAATAAAACGGTAGTTTTTCGGCTGAGGCAGTTTTTCAGAATTTTTCATCAGTTGCGATATTCCCCCCTAATTTTTATAATTACATCTGAATGTCAAGAAGCTCTTCAGGACGGTCTATCACCCGGTCAGGATGGAAAGATTCCAGCTCTTTGCGGGTGCGGAAGCCCCAGGTTACACCGACAGTGTACATATTGGCTGCCAGACCGGTTTTCATGTCTGTGTTTGTATCACCCACATAGACACATTCTTCCGGGGTAACTCCCAGATGTTCAGCAATATGAAGGGCTCCGTCCGGTTCCGGTTTTCTGGGGAAACCGGAACCTTCTCCCAGAATATAATCAAACAGGTTCTTACCATAGACTTTTTTAATAACAGCTTCTGCATAGGATTGTCCCTTGTTGGTGCAGATGGCAAGAAAAACGCCATATTCCCGCAGATCCTCCAGAGTTTCGGTTAAATGGGGAAAAGGCTTTACGTGATAAGTACAGCCTCGTTTGAATTCTTCCTTATAAATGTCCAGTGCTTCTTCCAGACGGGAAGCTGTCGGGTCACCGGCATCCTTCAGACAGCGCTTGATCATTTTGCGTGCTCCGTCGCCGGCATAATATTTGAAATTATCCACCGGCATTTCACGCAGACCCAGACGTCTCATAACCCTGTTCACTGAATAGGCCAGGGATTCCAGTGTATCCACTGCCGTACCGTCAAGGTCAAAAATTACCAGTTTTATCATAACTAATTATCCTCCTGATTTTGTGAATCCTCATGCTTTTCCGGTTCCGGAAGAAGAAGACGGATTCGTTCAATTCTGTTTTTATCTATAGATTCTACTGTAAATGTATATGCACCATCCTGAACGGTTTCTCCTGCCTCCGGAAGCCTGTCCAGCAAGCCGATGATCAGTCCGCCCAGAGAATCATAATCTTCGGACTGGAAATCCAGATTCAGCGCATCATTCAGATCGTCAAGGCGAATGGAAGCATCAATGGAATATTCGCGATCCGAAATCTGCATGATATCATTCAGTTCATCGGCGTCGTATTCATCACGTATTTCGCCTACGATTTCTTCAATCAGATCCTCCAGTGTGATCAGGCCGGCGGTGGCTCCGTATTCATCCAGCACAATTGCCATGGATATGGAATTGTTTTTCATATCCATAAACAGTTCAGAGGTCTTTTTGAATTCATAAGTATAGTATGCCTCACGCATGTAATTCCGAACCTGAAAATCTTCGGTTTTTCCGATAAGAATCAGGTCCTTGATATTGAGAATCCCGATAACATTATCAGTTGTATCTTCATAGACCGGCATACGGGTATACATCTGGGTACGGATGGCATCCAGAACATCTTCATAAGTGGCATCCACATCGATAAACTGCATATCGATGCGGGGAACCATAATATCTTTTGCACAGGAATCATCAAAGTCAAATACATTGTTGATCATCCGGCGTTCTTCACTTTCAATAACCCCTTCTTCGTGGCTTACATCCATAATTACACGCAGTTCGTCTTCTGTGTAGGCATCTTCTTTATGGCTCATATCCACATGAAGAATCCACATGAAACCGCGTGCCAGTACATTGACGATAAAAATGACAGGGGTCAGAACAGTCATTAAATTGTATATGAATCCAGCATAAAGCATGGATAACTTTTCAGAATTGGCAGATGCAAGGGTTTTGGGTGATATCTCTCCAAAGACAAGAATACAGAGAGTCAGAATACCGGTAGCAATACCTGCGCCTGCGCTTCCGAAAACCTTTGTGGCAAGTACGGTTGCCAGAGATGAGGAAGACAGGTTCACAATATTGTTTCCGATAAGGATTGCACTCAGCATCTTTTCCTGTTGATCAAGTATCTTCAGAACAGTACCGGCACGTTTATTGCCATCCTCGGCAAGAGAACGTATACGAATCCGGTTTACGGTAGTGAGTGCAGTTTCCGCGGATGAGAAAAAAGCGGAAAGAATCAGTAATAAAAATAATATAAGCAACTGTATGGCGTCACTCGGGTCCAAAAAAATCAACTCCTATTATAAAAAAATATAATGATACAATGATATAAATTTTACCGTATCGGATGTTAAAAGTCAAGCGGATATGAAATTACAGTTCCGGCTTTCATGAAACCGGAAGTGAACGGGTGTGGGAAAGCCAGAAAAATGTTTACAAAAACAGGAAGTTATGTGTATAATGTAACCTGAATAAATGCAAATCTGCAGCAGGGAGGAGATTCTGATGGCAAGCGAAGAAAAAGTATGCAGTAATGAGAATGAAAACAGAAATAAAAATGAGAATGAAGCCAGGGAAGAAAAGGTAAGCAAAAATTTTATCGAACAGGCAATCGATAAAGATCTGGCGGAGGGAGTTTATGATCACGTGCAGACCAGATTTCCTCCGGAACCCAATGGCTATCTGCATATTGGACACGCCAAATCCATTATCCTGAATTACGGAGTGGCTAAAAAATACAACGGCAAATTCAATATGCGTTTTGATGATACCAATCCTACCAAGGAAGACGTGGAATTTGTTAATTCTATTAAGGAAGATATTGCATGGCTGGGTGCAGACTGGGAGGACAGACTGTTCTTTGCTTCCGATTATTTTGATACCATGTATGAATGTGCAGTCAAACTGATTAAGAAAGGCAAAGCTTATGTCTGCGATCTGACACCGGATCAGATCCGCGAGTATCGCGGAACTCTGAAAGAACCCGGAAAGAACAGCCCTTATCGTGAAAGAAGCATTGAGGAAAATCTCAGGCTTTTTGAGGGTATGAAAAATGGCGAATGCAGGGATGGAGAACGTGTTCTTCGTGCAAAAATTGATATGGCGTCCCCCAATATCAATATGAGAGATCCGATTTTGTATCGTGTGGCTCATATTACTCACCATAATACAGGTGATAAATGGTGTATTTATCCTATGTATGATTTTGCACATCCCATTGAAGATGCCATTGAGCATATCACTCATTCTCTCTGTACACTGGAATTTGAGGATCACAGACCACTCTATGACTGGGTTGTCAGAGAGTGTGAATTTGAAAATCCGCCCAGACAGATTGAATTTGCCAAGATGTATCTGAATAACGTGGTAACCGGTAAACGCTATATTAAAAAGCTGGTTCAGGACGGAATTGCGGACGGATGGGATGATCCGAGACTGGTTTCCATCAGCGGACTTCGCCGCCGCGGTTTTACACCGGAGTCCATCCGCAGGTTTGTGGAAATGTCCGGTATTTCCAAAGCTCATTCCACCTGCGAATATGCCATGCTGGAATACTGCCTGCGTGATGATCTGAAGCCTAAAGCAAATCGTGTCATGGCAGTTCTGGATCCTCTGAAAGTTGTAATTGATAATTATCCTGAAGGACAGATTGAATATCTGGAAGTTCCCAACAATACGGAAAATCCGGATCTGGGAACACGTATGGTTCCTTTTTCCGGAGAGATTTATATTGAACGGGAAGATTTTATGGAAGAACCTGTTAAGAAATACTATCGTATGTTCCCCGGTAATGAAGTTCGTCTCATGAATGCTTATTTTGTAACCTGCAACAGCTGTGTTAAGGATGAAGACGGAAAAATCGTGGAACTGCACTGCACCTATGACCCGGCTTCCCGGGGCGGCAACAGTCCTGACGGACGCAAGGTGAAAGGAACCATCCACTGGGTAGCAGCTCCCACAGCAGTAAAAGCAATCTGGCGAAAGTTTGATAATATTGCGGATGCAAGCTCGGGATCCATTTACGATGAGGATGGAAATCTGAATGTGAATACTGACTCCAAACTGGAATATGAGTGTCTGGTAGAGCCTTCTCTGAAAGATGCAAAGGCATTTGACAAATTCCAGTTTGTAAGAAAAGGATATTTCTGTGTGGATTATAAAGATACCACACCGGATATGCTGGTATTTAACCGTATTGTATCTATGAAATCTTCTTTTAAAATTGCAAAGTAATTATCCGGAGTGATTTCCGAAGAATGAAAAAGGATGCATATCTGCAGTCTGATCCTGCTGATGTGCATCCTTTTATGCTGTTGTCTGATGCGGATGAAAGATTACCGCTTTTTCTGATGATGTTCTTTTATCTTTTCCGCAAGAAGCCAGAAAACGACGACCAGAACAAGAAAACCGCCGTATACAATTACTGTGGGATAATCTCCCAGACGAATTCCGGTAATGGCGGGGATGATGGCATAAATGGCCAGGGCCATAAGAATCCCGGCTGCAATAGTTGTAAAATCCCCCTGTGAAGTATCAAGTTCATGATGTCCGCTTATTTCTTCACAGTCTGTTTTCAGTTCCTGTGTTTTACTTTCCATAGTCTGTTCCGGTTTAAAAAAAGTCTCTTTATGCTCTGATTCAAAATCTGTTCCGCTGTCTGTCATGAAAATACCCCTCCTTATATCCGAAGCGATTTATGCGGTGCAGCTTCTTAAAGTGCAGAAATACTGCATCCTCTGATCTCCGGTATGTCTATTCTAATTGCTTTTCTGTATATATTCAAGAGGATAAAAAGCAAAATACGCTGATTTTCTATAAAGATAAATTATTATCGTCTTGAAAGACGCGTGAATTTCCATTATAATTGGCTAATAATGAAAAGGACATGAGCTGATGGAAGGGAGGGACCCTGTATGTTTGTCACGCGGGAAGCAGATTATGGAATCCGCATAGTCCGGGCTCTGGCATCCGGAAAAAAGATGAATATTGCTGCAATCTGCGAGCAGGAAAATGTTCCGCGCCAGTTTGCATACAAGATTCTGAAAGAATTGAGTCATGCAGGTATTGTAACGATTATCCGGGGGGTCAGCGGTGGATATGTTTTGAGTGCAGATCTCAGCAAATTGACATTATATGATATTCTTACAGTGGTGGATGCGGATCTTTTTATCAACAAATGTATGGATCCTGAATATGATTGTGAGAGAAACCAGGAACTTGGCCCATGTAAGGTACATAAGGAGCTTAGCCGGATCCAGAAAGTAATGGAAGAGGAACTGAAGAAAACACCAATCTGCCGGTTGATCTGAGAGGACAGTTTAGCCTGAACAGAAGACGGGTATACGGACCGGGGGAAATCAGATATATGGATCGGAATAAAAAAAGAATATCCGGAGATGCTATATGGAGAATCTGAATGATTTCAGGTTCTCCATTTGTAATTATTCGGAAAAAGGCAGAGTATTTGATACCGCTGCTGAATGATTACCTCCATTTTATAGCAATCCAATAAATTAATGCATATATCCGGACGCATGAAACCATCCTTCACAATCAGAAATACTAATGGTAGAAAATGCCCTTTGAATGGCTGCTGGAAGTTCATTTACTACCCGCACCTTTTCCCTGCGAAGAAA
>JAXDZY010000150.1:0-12362 GCA_034086685.1 Lachnospiraceae bacterium | reverse complement strand
GCTTTATTTGTGGAGTATTTAAACCATTACACAGCTGAGAACACAAAACAGGTTAAAAGTCAACTCATCAATTGGATTGGCTCACAGCCCTTATTTATTCAGGCATTGTTTGGAAATCTCAGCTGGGAAAGTTGAGTTATTTATAAACCGGACACTTCAGCAAAAGAGCCGGATTGCTGATGGAGATTTAATAAAATGGATAAAACAGTGGAAGCAATACCATACTTACTGCAAAGCAGATTGCACTTACTGCAAGTCCCGGCTTGAGAAAATCTTTGAACTTCACATTTCCCGGTCCAATAATCATTGAATTTGCCGGTATGGCCATGGGGGTACAAACCGCAACACTGCTTGCAATAAACACTGCAATAACAACTGCTCTTGGATCTGCACCAAGAGATTCCGCAATTGTCCATCCAATGGGACAAAGAAGAGTACATGCGGCCGTATTGCTCATGATCTGAGTCAATGCCCATGTCAGCAGCCACAGAGCTGCCATTATTACAAATGCTCCTGAATTTCCGGTAATAGAAATGACTGCATCTGCTATCATTTTACCGGCTCCTGTATCGTTGATGGCAGTTCCAAGGGGCATCATAAATGCAAGCATAAATACTGTCAGCATTTCAAAAGAGGCAAAAGCTTCCTTTTCAGTCATAACTCCAGCAAGAACAAGAATCACTGCACCTACACAGGCTGTAATGTGGATTGGCGGTAAAAAGGCTATATAATCAGCGCCGACCATACACAGGATCGTTGCTGCCAGAACAAGCATTGTAAACGGACCGTGCCAGGAAGGAATGCTGCTGTAATCCTGCTCTTCTCCAGCCATACTTCCTGCTTCTCTCTCATTACAGATTTGAATAATCTGATTGTGAATTTCCGGATTAGCCGCACGCTTTGCTACCACATGCTCTCCGCCTATCCATTCTATAGATTCACTCATCATCGCAGATGCTCCCATATCCACCAGAAGATCTGATAACTCTCCTACTGCAGGATTGCTGGCAATACCGGATGTCGCATCAGAACCTCCGCATTCAATACCTAACAGTAATTCTGAAATATCACATAACTCTTTCTGCTGCATTCCTGCTTCAGCAGCCATATCTCTGGCAGCTCTGGTTGCTTTCTCGATTGTTTTCAGGGTCCCGCCTTCTTCCTGAATACCAAATGAAACTACAGGTTTTGATGTCATAGACTGGATTTTCTCCCTGAGTTGTCTGTGACCAACTGTCTCACATCCGAGCCCAATGATTACCACTCCGTAAACATTTGGATTACATGCAAATCCGGTCAATACTTTTTGTGACATCTCCGTATTTGCAGCGACATCTGAACATCCTGTATTAAAAACCATGTTAACAGCTCCTCTTACCTGTCCTGCCACAATCCTACAGCTCTCACTGCCGCACGCGCAGGTTGGAAGAATCAGTACATGATTACGGGTACCAGCCCGTCCTTCTTTTCTTTTATATCCCCAAAACTGCATTCTCATCTCTCCTCCTTTATACCATTTCGCTGTCATAATCTCTTGGAACACTGTAGATATTTTCATGAGAAACCCAATGACCTTTTTCGATTCTCCGATTTGTTCTTCCAATCAGTTCTCCATACTTAAGGACATCTGCCTCTTTCTCCAGTGTTTTCAAAGCAATTTTGTGGCAATACGGAATTGTCTCTTCGGCCCGAAGGCTGCATATCTCATCTTTTTTCCGGTAAATAACATCAGTCCCCGCCGGAACTTCTTTAACGCATGTTACAACATTATCTTTTTCATGCATCAATAAAGTATTAATATCCATCAGAAATCCTCCTTTGTTAATTTGTTATCTTTACAATAACACCTGTATGTTATATAATCAAATTTATATTAATTATATTAATATAAACTAATTTTATATTATTTGAGAATAAAAAATCATCTGTTTTACCAAAAATGAAAGGAAAAAAATGAATATAGAATACGAGTACATCTATGAAGTTTACAAGACAGGAAGCATTTCCCGGGCTGCTGAAAATCTGTACATAACACAGCCGGCTCTCAGTATGTCAATCCGGCGCATCGAAAATTCCATAGGAATGGCACTGTTTGACAGAAGCCGACATCCTCTGGTTTTAACAGAAGCCGGAGAATTGTATATCCATAAAATACGGGAAATCAAGCAGCTTGAAGAGACTCTTGCCAGCCAGATAAACGATTTAAATCAGTTAAAAACGGGAAGTATCAAAATCGGCGGTTCCAATTATGTAAACTCCAGAATTCTGCCGGACATCGTCACAGCTTTCAATCGAAAATATCCGGGAATCAATATTTCACTAACTGAGCACAGTTCCGCAGTACTTGCCAGAATGCTGAAAGACAGGGAACTTGATATCACATTTAATTGCGATGAAAAATTAATACTGGGTTTCGAAAGATACCCTGCTTTCTACGACCACGTTCTTTTAGCAGTCCCTTTTTCCTATCCTCTCCCGGAACATGTTCGGAAATATGCCCTGAATGCAGCTGATGTCTTACAGAACCGTCATTTATCCGATGACTGTCCGATCCTGGACCCTTCTGAATTCAGTAATCTGGATTATATCATACTTACTGAAGGAAATAACTTAAGAAACCGGTCATTGAGCTTCTTCCATTTTGCCGGATTTGACCCCCATATCAAACTGTCCGTTTCACAGCTTTCCACAGCATACGCCCTTGCAAAAAGTGGCTTTGGAGCATCCCTGATCAGTGACCGCATGGTAACACAGGACAGCACTCACCTTTCCTACTACAGAATTACACCTGCGATTTCCCAGAGACTGTTTTATATGATTCTGCCGAATCGAGAATATACTTCCAATATTGTAAAAGAATTCATACACTTTTTTCAGCAGTACTCAAAAATACAGGAATACATATAAACCGGACAAAAAAGGGCCATGGGGCTGACTATATATCAAAGTCAGCACCATGGCTCCTTCGTTTATATATTTCCACGGGCAATACACTGCCGTATAGCAGACAGGATCGTGGTTTCCGAAACAGGTTTTTCCACATAGGCATCTATAATACTGCGTTTTCTGGCGTCTGCCACTTCTCTCGTTACACAATCCACCATAACCAGCTTCAGAAGCCCCGGGTATTTTCCCTTGATGGACATGCAGAAATCGATGCCGTTGCTGTCCTGCAGCGTCTCATCAATAACGAGAATATCCACCTTTTCTTTTTCCAGCATTTTTTTCAGTTCTTCCCGATTCATACAGGTTAAAATGGAAATATCCAGTCTGGCAAAATTTTTCTTCAGAAGTTCCAGAATCTTGGCATTGTCATCCGCCACCAGAATACAGATCTCTTCTCCGTTCTGCTCCGAAAATGTTTCCGGAAGAGCTGTCTGTTCCAGTACCGGCAGATAAATATGAAAAATGCTTCCCTTTCCCACTTCACTTTCCGCATAGATATATCCTTTATGAGAAACGATGATCTGCTCCGCAAGAGAAAGGCCCAGCCCGGTTCCTTCCCCTCCTGCCTTCGTGGTAAAAAACGGGTCAAAGATCTTCCTCAGAGTATCCTGAGTCATACCGCAGCCATTGTCCTCAATGTCAATCCTGATATATCGGCTCCACGTATCGGGAATTTCAACGGTAATTTCCTCCTTCAGAGCCGAACGCTCCACACAGCAGGCATGAACCTGAAGCAGTCCTTCTTTTCTTCCGATGGCATGAATCGCATTGACACAGATATTCAGCAGAACCTGATTGATCTGGGTCGTATTGCCCAGTATGCATTCATTCTCCAGCTGAATCAGGGTTTCCAGATGCACCTGAGGCGGCCGTACCGACTCCACCATCTTCATGGCTCTGCTCAGGGTTTTTGCCATGGGAATGCTTTTGTAGACCGTCTCCACATTTTTACGGCTGAGCAGAGAAATCTGCCGGATCACATCTTTTGCCTTCTCCGAAGCTTCGTAAATTTCACGTGCTTCATCATATTCCTCCGAATCTTCCGGGAGTCCAAGCATCAGAAGCTCCGCATATCCCATGATTGGTGTCAGGAAATTATTAAATTCATGCGCAATTCCCCCTGTCATGGTTCCCATGATCTGAAGACGCTGCTGATGTGCAATCGTCTCCTCGCTGCGGTGCACCTCTTCCAGAAGTGCATTGAGATCTTTCAGATAGCTGATTTCAACTGCAGCCTTTTCACTGTCTACCAGCAGCTTCCCTACCCAGAAAGCGAGCAGAACCGCCAGAGTCAGAATTACACAGAAAATCATCACGATTTTCCTGTATCCGTCCCGTATGGGATTGTACAGATCATTGTAATCAATCACCGCACTGATCACCCAGAAATCAGTTCCCACATCCGCCTGAGCATAAGCACTTATTTTCTTTACCCTGGGCAGATCCTCATCCGTCCACCAGTAGGAATAATATTCGGAAATTCCTTCCCCGCCTCTTATCTGCTCATCCACCATCTTCTGCAGACTGGAATAATCAAGGTCCGGATACATTTGTCTTCTTCCTTCAATAACCATGATTCCCCACTGGTTCTTCTCCGGATGCATCAGAATCAGTCCGGCGGAATTTTTCACCATCACATATCCGTTTGTACCCAGATGAATGCCGGAAATCAGCTCTCCGTAATAAGCCTGCGCATCGATGGACAGGCACAGACTTTTTCCGTTCTCCAGCACTTTTCTGATTACAAAAAATTTATTGCCCCCGGCATCGTCATACAGCCAGAAGCTTTTTTCATTTTCTGCATCCGATATATGTACGGGATTCGTAAGCTCCGTGCCCATGGTACTTTCCATTATCTCTCCGTTTTCATCTTCCAGAAACAAATCACATACAAAACTGCTCTGTGTACGAATAAAGCTCTCGAAATAGGTTTCTCTGTCTCCCTGCTCCTCGATCAGAGCAAGAAATTCCAGATTATCCTGATACTCCAGAAAGGAAATTTCCATATCCTTTGCCAGCGTTCTGGAAACGATCAGAAGCTGCTCCTCCTGATTCTCCATGAGTGTGTCTCTGTATTCTCTCCATACCTCAAAAGCCATGCCCAGCAGGATGAGAAATACTGCTGCCGGCAGAACTGCCATGAACAGCCTTTTTCTGTAACTTCTTCTGTCCGTTTCATTCTGTTGATGCTTTTTTTTCATATTCTGTATCATTTTTCTATCCTTTGCAAATTATTAATTCAGACTATTTCCAAGGTTGACTTGTATCAGTCATACCATTATAATAAACTAATGCGATTTGTTTCGACAATTCCATAAGCAGATTCCGGGACAGGCATCACATGTCCCGGCTGTTCCTGAAATTTACATTGGAGGACCCCTGTATGTCAGATAAAGTTTTAATCGTAGATGACGATCCAACTGTTTATAAACTGCTGGAAAAAGTAATGCACAGCAATGATCTTGAGACCACCACCGCCACCTGCGGTATGGACGCACTGCCTGTTTTGAAAAAACAGACCTTTGATCTCATCATCATGGATATCATGCTGGGGGATATGGAGGGATTTGATGTAATCAAACGCCTGCGGGAACAGGGAATCTCAACTCCTGTCATGATCGTCAGCGGCAGAAATGAAGATTATGATTCCCTTTACGGTCTTTCCCTGGGCGCCGATGATTATATCACCAAACCGTTCCGCCCCGTGGTGCTCGGCGCCAAAGTGAAAGCACTGATCCGGAGAAATAAAAATCTGGTTCTTGATCACCCCAATACCCTGAAAGCAGGTCCTTTTACCTACGACAGCTCCACCATGCGATTTTACAAAAACGAAGAAGAACTGGTTCTTTCATCAAAAGAAGGGGCTCTCCTGCTTCTTTTCATGAAACATCCTCAGCAGGTCTTCACAAAAGACATGATTTATGAACATGTCTGGGGAAACAGTGTTGCCGTAGATGACAATGCTATCATGGTATACATAAACCGGCTCCGCAGCAAGGTCGAAGACAACCGGCAAAAGCCCTGCCATATCGTGACTGTCCGAGGACTTGGATACCGTTTTATACCATAATAACATCATTTTCATCATAATAACAGAAAATCCTGCGCGGAAAGCAGTGGCTGACCATGCAGGATTTTTTATATTTCCACATTTTAATAATAAAAGATGAATCTTACAGAAAGCGGCAGATTTTCTTAAAATCTGTTAAGAAAATCCATACAGAATGATTCCCATGAGAGCAGCTGTGCCTATGACCTGAGGAACCTTCCATTTTTTTATCTCAATCAGATACAGCATTGCTGCCCCAATCAACAGAGCACCTGCATCCACCTGATTCTCCGGAAAATAATTTTCCAGGCCAAGGCTTATGATTACCCCCAGAATCAACGCAATACAAATGGGCTTGATTACAGCCAGAATATCCGCCAGAATCTCATTTCCGTGAAAACGATCGAAACACACTGCAGCTGCCAGAGTCAATGTATATGCCGGCATGAGAACTCCGGTCACTGCCGCCAGTGCCCCCGCAGTTTTGGCAGTCTGCAGCCCCGCAAAGGTTGCACAGTTGATTCCCAGCGGTCCCGGCGTCATTTCCGCAATGGCAATCAGATTGCTCAGATCCTCAGCGTTCATCCACCGGTGGCTTTCCATTTCCTCAAGAATCAGAGGAACCATGGACATACCTCCAAAACTGGTAAACCCGATCTTCATAAATGATAAAAACAGCTGCCAGATTACCATATCTGTTTTCCTCCTCTCCATACAAGTGCCAGAACAACTCCCGCTGCAATCATCGTAATATTTCCCATATCTGTAAACATGTACAGCAGAAAAGCCACAGCGCAGATAATACATCCTTTCCTGGTTTTAAAAACTTCCTTTCCCAGAGAAAGTGCTGCACTTCCGATAATGGGAACGACCGCTGCCCGGATTCCGCGAAGTGCTGCATACATCCAGTGATTGTCTTTGAGCGCTGTATAAAATACTGTAACTATGGAAAGAATTGCCACTGCAGGAAATGTGATGCCAAAAACAGCGCAGAAACCGCCGATCCATCCTCCGAACCGGTAACCGAACAGCATGCTGATATTTGTAATCATAATTCCGGGAAGCGACCTTCCTACTGCCACCATATCCAGCAGTTCTTCCTTTGTGAGAATCTTTTTCCGGTCAACAAACTCCTGCTCCATCTGGGCCAGAATACTCCAGCCGCCTCCGAAAGTAAAACAGCCGATCTTAACAAAAAACAGAAACAGCATCAGGCTGTTTTTCAATTTTCCACTGGTCATGTTAAGCTTTTTCCTCATGTTTCTTCTCCTCATCTTCCATATTATTTGTCGGAATATCCCTGTTTTTTTACATATCGGAATGGATCCGCTTTCATTAACTGTAGCATTTTTATTGACATTTGTATAATATATGTCTTATTATTAAAAACATAGTTTTAAACTATGATACAGATATCAGGTGAATTTGATACAAGGATTATTTCAGCAAAGGAGATTCCAATCGATGAACTGGAACCAGTTACAGTACGTGATTACCATCACAGAAGAAAAAAGCATCACAAAAGCAGCCAGAAAGCTTTTCATCTCTCAGCCGTCACTTTCTCTCAGCATACAGTCCCTGGAAAAAGAAATCGGCACTGCTCTGTTTGAGCGCAAAAACGGAGAAACCACACCGACCTATGCCGGAAGTCTTTTTTATGAATGGGCCGTTTCCACACTTCACTCTCAGCAGCAGCTTACTGCAAAGATGAATGATATTGCCAAAGACCGCCGCCATCTGATCCGTTTCGGAATCAGCCCTCACCGGAGCATTCTGCTGCTCCCCGAAATTGTGAAACAATTTTATCAGGATTTCCCCGACTGTGAGCTCCGGATTGAAGAAAGCCCCACCTATCAGCTGAAAAAAATGCTTGATAACAATGAACTTGATTTTATGGTGGACATTCCCAATCCCGATACGCTGAATTACAGAAATGATTTACTGGCAGTAGAGAAAATACTGCTTGCAGTTCCCTGCACCTATCTGGAAAAACACCCTGAAATCGTTCCCGTCGATTCCCCGGCCAAAGAAGGAAGCACCATACACCGCACCCTGTCCGGCGCAAAAACCATCACCCTGACAGACCTGTCTTCCTGCCCTTTTATCCTGCTTTCTCCCGACCATGTCATCGGTAAAATCAGCCGGAAAATCTGTGAATCAACTTCCTTCTATCCGGATATCCGTCTGACCTGCCGGAATCTGGATATGGCAGTCTCCCTGGTTTCCAGCCAGCTTGGAGCAACCTTTGTACCGGAAATTTACGCAGGAAGGCATATATATGACCCGCAGGTTCGTTACTTTTTTATTAAAGACTATACCGAAACCCGGCAGATCTGTCTGGTCTACCGGAAAAATCTTTACCAGACAGCTCCTCTCCGCTCGCTGCTTCAGCTGTTTCATGATATGTTTCCGAAGCTTTATGTACACGAAAAGGGGGCTGTCGAGACTTCTTTATGAATACGATTTTATCCACATTATACTTTGCTTTTAACGCAGTTGTCCCGATTCTTGCCCTGATTCTTCTGGGATACTGTGCAAAACAAAAGGGCATCCTGACACAGGAATTCATCAAACCAGCCAACAAATTCAACTTCCGGTTCGGGTTTTCCTGCCTTATGTTTACCAATATCTACAAGCTGGAGGGAATCTGGGAAATTCCGCTTAATACGGTATTTTTCGTTCTGTTTACCGTAATAGTGCTGACTGCTGCCGGTTTTCTGATCGCACACACCTGCACAGCGGTCCGCGCACGGAGAGGCGTTCTGATTCAGGCTGCTTTCCGTTCCAATTTTGCCATCATTGGTCTTCCGGTGGCGGCGTCCCTTGCCGGAAGCGCCGGAAATGCACTGGCAAGCGCCCTGCAGGCACCTACGGTTATTTACTACAATTTTACCGCCATTCTGTGCATGGCACTGTACTCAGATTCCGAACACTCTTTCAACATAAAACGTGTACTGAAAAATATTGCCGCCAATCCCCTGATTATCGGGCTTGTTTCGGGTCTTATCGCTCTGGCGGTTCGTGCGGTAATTCCCCGCAATGCTGACGGTTCACTGATTTTTTCGCTGGAAAGAGACCTCCCCTGGCTGTACATCACCATCAGCTATCTGGCACGCATGGCAACTCCGCTTGCCCTGATTGTACTGGGAACACAGTTTAATTTTACAGCCGTGAAAGGCATGAAAAAGGAACTGACTGCAGGTGTTGCGGCCCGCCTGATCGGTGCACCGGTCATGGGATTTACACTGGCATTTGCCGCAGCTGCTCCGGGAATCATCACCCTGGATGCCACCTCCATCGCTGTACTGATTGCCCTCTTCGGTTCTCCCATGGCCGTAGCCAGCGTGGTCATGGCCTCCGAAATGAACGCTGATGATATCCTCGCCGGCCAGATCGTGGTCTGGACCACACTGCTCAGCATGGCAAGTATATTTATTCAGATCGTTATTTTCCGTACGGCGGGGCTGCTGTAAAACAAAAAACTTCGCAGAGCAAAGATATTTCATCTTCACCCTGCGAAGTTTTTTGTTTCTGATTCCGATTTCGTTCCGGAACAGACAATTTTCTTTCCCGACAGGAAAGTATTATCTGAATTTTACCGCTGTTCCGTAAGCCATGACCTCCGCTGCTCCCTGCATAACGGCTGCCGATGCGTAACGGATATTGACGATGGCGTCTGCTCCCAGAGCTTCCGCTTCCTCAACCATACGTTTCGTTGCCAGTGCTCTGGCATCATTCATCATCTCGTTGTAAGCTTTCAGCTCACCGCCCACAAGAGTTTTAAAACTCTGCGTAATATCCTTTCCCAGATTCTTGGACTGAATGGTGCTGCCTTTAACCAGACCCAGCATCTCCAGTTCTTTTCCCGCAATATAATCAGTATTGACCAAGATCATCTTCTTCACCGCTCCTTATCTCTTCAATTCGCTCAATCAGCACATAGACACAGACTGCCGCCAGAATCAGCGGAATCGCTCCGAACAGAATCTTCAAAATCAGCGGAATGCCCTCAATAAAGAAACAAATACAGGCAAACCCTGCATAATATAATACAAAAAGAATCGTTATGATAACCGGCGCAATCATCTTTTTTCCGCGCATCTGATATCACCTCACATTCTGATCTGCTGAATCCAGAATAGCATAAATGAGAAATATTTACAATGAGCCTGCGAAAAAATAAAGAAATCTTAACACTCTGCAGTTACTTCTCGGGAATATGTTCGATATCCGTATCCTTTCCTCTTACCAGCATATTTCTCATAGCCACATCGCATACATAATATTTATTCATTGTGACGAGCAGATGCTTTCCTTTCACATTGTACCGTCTCGCTTCATATAAAAGAAGGTTGTCAGTCAGGCCGCGAATATACCGGTCCACCATTTTAGAATTAATTTTCCTCTGGTTTGACGTCATTATGTTGGCAATGGTTGTCGGAGAAGTCCGGCTGCCAATACTCCGATTTTATAAAAAATACCATAAAAAACGGATTCTATTCCATTTTATAGTCGTTTTCCATAATAAAAACCGGTGCTGTTTGCTGCCCCCAGGATATGTCATACTTTTTCATCAGATAAGTTTTCAGTTCCTTTTTCAATTCCAGCCTGATAACCTGATACGGTTCCTGAAATGCCAGTTTTTCAATGAAATACAATCCGTCATCAGCATTGATCAGGATTCCTGCATGCCCGATGAGCAGTTCATTTTCATCTTCCGACAACTGATCATGAAACCAGACGGTAATGAGGGAAACACGGTCACTGTAAGCAAAACGGATTCCTCTCTCCTTCCAGTCCTCCTGTATCTTTCCTGCATGAACTGCTGTATCTTTTGTGCTCTCCGTGGGAATCACAGAAAACAGCCGGCAGAATGCATCCAGATCACCGGTATGAAGAAGTGCAGTACCGTCCTCCTCCAAAGCTGCCTTATCCATGAATAACTCATCATCCCGAATCTCACCATCAGACTCCATATCGAGAAAATCTCCAAACAACCCGAAAGCCGTAATCCGGCAGTTATATCCCTCAAAATCCGGATTGTTCTCCATCCACTGCTCCTGCAGATCGTAAGGATCGTATCCCGGCGACAAAATATCCGCTTTTTCAAAGCTGCCTTTCAGCAGGGAAGAATCCACACTGGAATTGAACTGCTCCACATGCCGGAAGAAAACATCCCTGCGTTCCTCTGAGATACCCGCCTCCTTCAGAAGCTGATCCACCTTTTTGCAGGCAGTTTCATCCGCAAGATTAGTATATTCACAGATGAACGCGTCCTGTCCTTCCATCTGCTCCGTATCTGTCTCTGAAACATCCTGTACAGATGTGCCGGATACTGTTTCCCGCGAACTGTCCGCACAGTCGGATGAACTGTCTGCTGATTCAATCCCGGCTGAAGATCCGCTCAAAGACCCGTCTGCAGAATCATTTTTCCCTCCGCAGCCTGCACACAGCATCAGTAGCAGAAAAGACAGAATCAAAAACGCCTTCTTCCATACCTTCTTTATCATATCCTCTCCTTTTTCATCACATCCGGCTCCCTTTTCCACACTACTCAGCTTTTTCAACGGATATAATCTTACCGGTAAACGCATCGATTTCCGAAACTTCGCCCGTATACGTTACCGTAACTTTATCCCCCGTTTTCAGTGAATCCAGCCCCTCAGGCATTTCATCAAAAGCAAAGACATAGTATGTATCCTCACCTTCTTTGAGTACAAACATGAAGTCCTTGATCTCATCCAGCGTACCTGTCATGGTCTTTTCTTCTTCCTCTTCACCGGACTGTACCGCCGCGCTGCTGCCTGCCTGCGCATCTTCTGCAGATACATCGGCAGTCTGCTTTTCCTCAGCTGACGCATCCGCCGCCAAATTGTCTGTCTGTACTTCACCGGAAACTTCCGTACCGGCCGGATCTGCCGCAGTCTCCTTCTGCGAACCGCATCCCGCAAACAACGATACTGACAAAATTACTGCAAAAATCAAAACTGCTTTCTTCATATACATATTACATATCCCTCTCTTCCATCAGGTTTACAGCAGGACAGGAAAACAGTGCAGTTAGAGTGCAGTAATATCCTGTCCTGCTATAACTTTTATGGTTATACCATGACAGGATGAGAAGTACAATAAAGAAACAGTTAAAAATTCTTTAAATTATTTTAAGTTATGATAACAGATTATTTCACTCCGTTGTCCACGAGTACAGCGTATAAACAGAAAACCACCCGGGAGTTTGACAGTTACACAATGAGAAAATACTTTGCAGGCCTTATAAAGCCTGCATTTTTTGTGTCAAATTTTTTGTTTTATTTTATAGTAATATATAGTATTTTATTCTGATATGTGGTATACTATATCCAGGAGG
>JAXDZY010000084.1:0-6925 GCA_034086685.1 Lachnospiraceae bacterium | reverse complement strand
CCTTTCAGTCCGGCATTCTCTGCGATCAAGTCTACCCCTACGCCGTCATATCCTTTTTCCGAAAAAAGATCCAGTGCTGCATATAAAATTCTTTCCTTTGTTGGCATATCTTTCATACTCGATCCTCCATGCGAACGGTCGTTTTATTTATTATAGCTAACGACCCTTCGTATTGTCAATATAAACTTTTTTACTTCCTGTAGCTCAACCCCTTTCTCTTTCCTATCTTTTCCCTGCTGTTGGGCATCCGTAGCCTTATTTATAGCTTTTCAATAAAATAACGCAAACCCTTGACATGAGTGCTATGCTTATATTAAGAGGTGAGTATTATGTTACACAATGAAACCAGAAAATTCTTAATTGAAGCTCTTAATAAAACACATAACGCAAAGGAAGTTGCTGAATGTTTTTCTGTTAACCTCAGCACCGTATACCGTCTGGCTGAACAGATGAAGGCCACCAGTTCTGTTGAAACCAGAATCTATCTGCGTGGACGAAAACCTTCACTTACTCCGGATGATATTGAAAATATAGACCACCTGATTCAGAAACAGCCGGATATTACATTAAAAGAAATCATTGAAACGCCTGGTTTGCATGTGAGTGATGAAACCGTGCGCAAGGCTATCTTAAAACTCGGTTATGTCTATATGAAAAAGTCTTTGCATGCTTCCGAACAGGAGCATCCCCGATGTCAGGGAAAAGAGAAAGAACTGGGGCAGACTCATGTCGGAATACGATATAAACAATCTGGTCTTTCTTGATGAAAGCGGCGTAAATA
The DNA here is from genome assembly GCA_034086685.1 of Lachnospiraceae bacterium. Classification (GTDB taxonomy): domain Bacteria; phylum Bacillota; class Clostridia; order Lachnospirales; family Lachnospiraceae; genus TWA4. Next base: position 6,144 of record JAXDZY010000084.1, on the reverse strand, counting down.
CGAATATGACCAGACTTTATGCCCGTGCTTTGGGTGGAGAGCGTGCTGTTGACTCTACACCGTTGAATACACCGCGGGGGACAACCATTCTGTCTTCAATCCGTATAAACGGCCAGACTGCTTATACAACTTATCCGGGAGGAACAACTGCTGAAAAATTTGTAGAATACCTGAAAGACACATTAATTCCAACTTTGGATAAGGATTCAGTCATCGTAATGGACAATATGCGTTCCCATCATGCGAAGGATGTAAAAAAGGTTCTGGATGAGTCCGGTATAAAATATTTGTATCTTCCGCCTTATAGCCCGGATTTGAACCCGATTGAAAAACTATGGTCAAAAATGAAAGCATTTCTTCGCAGGGAAAAGGTGCGGGTAGTAAATGAACTTCCAGCAGCCATTCAAAGGGCATTTTCTACCATTAGTATTTCTGATTGTGAAGGATGGTTTCATGCGTCCGGATATATGCATTAATTTATTGGATTGCTATAGATATCCATAAATGATGGTTGAAGAAGTAATTGTATTTGCAGAATCATAAATATCACATACCGTGTTCTCAATTGTAATTGCACCTAAACTGCTGCAGCCATAAAAAGCTGAATTTCCTACTGACGACACATTTGCAGGAAGAACAATTTCTTTTAATCCGGTATTTACAAAAGCATATCCTCCGATATTGATCAGACTGCCAGGCAGGGTAATTTCTTCCAGTTTTCCACAATCATGAAATGCATAATATTCAATCGTTTCCACACTGTTTCCCATGACCACATTTGTCAGTTCGGTACACATCCAAAATGCATTTTTTCCTATCGTTTTTAAACTGTCCGGCAGAGTAACTTTTGTCAGGCTGCTGCAGTTGTAAAATGCACTTTCTCCTATCGTTTCAACATTTCCCGGCACGACTATTTCAGGTAATGCAGTACAATTATAAAATGCATTTTTTCCTATCGTTTTTATACCGCTTCCAAGCTGTACATCCGTTAAATACTTAAGATTTGAAAACATACTGTTTGGAATTTCTGTTACACTGTTTCCGATTACCACGCTTCTTAAATTTGTACAGCCATCGAATATATTGCTGATCGTTCCTTCTTCACTGCTGAATATTGCACCGTTTCCAATTACTGCACGTTCCAGTTTCTCACAGTCCTGAAATGCACTTCCCATCACCTTTTCCACTCGGTCCGGTACAATTATTTCTTTTAATCCGGCATTTACAAAAGCATATCCTCCAATACTGATCAGACTGTCAGGCAGGGTGATTTCTTCCAGTTTTCCACAATCATGAAATGCATAATATCCAATCGTTTCCACACTGTTTCCCATGACCACATTTGTCAGTTCGGTACACATCCAAAATGCATTTTTTCCTATCGTTTTTAAACTATCAGACAGAATGACTTTTGTCAGGCTGCTACAGTTGTAAAATACACTTTCTCCTATCGTTTCGACATTCCCCGGCACGACTATTTCAGGCAATGCAGTACAATTAGAAAATGCATTATTTCCAATCGTTTTTATACCGCTTCCAAGCTGTACATTCGTTAAATACTTAAACCCTGAAAACATATTGTTTGGAATTTCTGTTACACTGTTTCCGATTACCACGCTTCTTAAATTTGTACAGCCATCGAATATATTGCTGACCGTTCCTTCTTCACTGCTGAATATTGCACCGTTTCCAATTACTGCACGTTCCAGTTTCTCACAGCCCTGAAATGTACTTCCCATCACCTTTTCCACTCGGTCCGGTACAATTATTTCTTTTAATCCGGTATTTACAAAAGCATATCCTCCGATACTGATCAGACTGTCAGGCAGGGTGATTTCTTCCAGTTTTCCACAATCATGAAATGCATAATATCCAATCGTTTCCACACTGTTTCCCATGACCACATTTGATAACTCAGTACACTTATAAAATGCTTTCTTCCCTATGGTTTTTAAACTGTCAGGCAGAGTGACTTTTGTCAGGCTGCTGCAGTTGTAAAATGCACTTTCTCCTATCGTTTCGACATTTCCCGGCACGACTATTTCAGGCAATGCAGTACAGTTAGAAAATGCATTATTTCCAATCGTTTTGAGTCTGTTTCCCATAATTACATTTGACAATTCAGTACAACCACTGAATGACAACTTTCCTAAAGACTTCACTCCATTTCCCAATGACGCACTAATCAATTTAGTACATCCATAAAATGCAGAATCATCTATTGTCATTACGCTGTCTGGAATTGAAACATTATTTAATCCAGTGCATTCATTAAATGCATAAGTACCAATTAATTCTACATTACCCGGAATTGATATCGTTTCAAGACTGACGCAACCACTAAACGTACTTGAATTGATTTCCAACAAGCTGTCTGGTAGTGATACACTTTTTAATCTTTTACAATTACGAAATGTACCACTGATAATTCTGACAGTGCCTGGTATTGTCACAGACTCCAGAAATTCATTGCCACTGAATGCGCTGGAAATTTTGATAACCGGATATGACTCATCATTTCGTATCACATAGCTTGGAACAGCCAGACTTGTATCAGTTCCTTTATAACTGGTAATAGTCGCATAGCCGTATTTGTCAATCGTGAATGAATAGTCATCTTCTCCACTGGTTATTATTCCACCACTTTCACCGCCTTCGTTGCCATTATCCTCAGCATATGACAACCCACTGTCTGCATAATTTGATGTACTCGGCGTTACATATCCATTCTTAACATATTCTGTCTCATGACTTTTATTCCGTGTACAAGCAGGCACTTCTTTCTTATCCTCATAATGCCGTGATATACGTACCGGGCTGTTAGTAACGTCATACACATTATCAGTCAGATCAAAGGGTTTGTTAATCCACGCAAATTTTACGCCACCTTTTGCTCCGTACTTTACATAGAGATAGGCAAAGAAATTACTGCATTCCTCAGGCTTTTCTCCATCATTATACGTTTTGCTGTCGATCTGTGCCTTGCCTCCTGCTTCCGCAAAAACATAGGCTTTCAGAATAGGCATTTCCGTTAATCCGGCTTTAACTTCCAGAGCTGCAGATGCATTCAGCTGTGCGCTTAATGAAAAATTCTTTGAATAAAAGTTACGAATCAACCGTACTCCGCTGTCTTTATTATAAGCCAGTCCAACTGTCAGTTTTGCTTTATTCGTTCCAGCAGCTGAACCACCTAAATTCAGTTTTACGTTAATATTGACACCGCCGATACCTTTAATTCCCCAGTAAGCAATGGGAATCGTACCAATATCAACTGATTCTGCCAGATTGGAAGACAATGAATAGGAAATCTCAACATCACTTTCCAGATATACCATTGCCTCTCCAGATTCTGTATTGGTCCGGTAATAAACTGTAGGATTATTCATCCTGACTTTCAGTCCCACTGACACACCATCTACCAGAGGAACTGTTTTATCAAATGAAACATCCTGGTATTCTATGGAAGAATCTGCATATGTCTGCACAGAGCTGTTTGAAGCGGTCGTTCTGGATGTACTGCTTTCTTCGTATGTAACCTCGACACCGTCAGCAGGTACAATCTGATTCATATCTGCTGGAATGACATCCTGCGCATCAATGCCAACAAAGGCAGCATCATCTTCCACTGCTTCTGTGGTTATTGTTGTGACACTGTCTTCTGTTGACACGGTTACTGCTGTGTAAACAGTGGGAATTCCATTCTGATAAACTGCAAATTTGGCGCCTTCCGATACCGTTACAGGACATTCTGTAATCCTTACTGTTCCATCTTCCACAGTAACTTCTGTTCCATCAGGGACTTCGATTACATCATCTGCAAAAATATAGCTGCACTCATAATTTCCATTCACAACCTCAGATGCAAGTATTTCATTGGTATCATCCACCATAACCTGAATTTCATCCGAAGTAATCGTTTTTTCAGGAACAAATGCACCTGAATCCAGAGTAAACCATCCCCTGTCCAGGGCAATCTGTGCAGCTGCCGGATAAGTGCAGTTTCCATAATCGCTGAAAGTGTATTCTGTAATACCCGTCTGATCAAAACCCAGACAAAAGCTGAGTGTCTGGGATGCAAATTCCCGCTCTGCAGGTTCATCCGGACGCACTTCTCCTCCGGCCAGGACATCGACTACACCAAACTGCGTTGCTGTCAGAACATCCTCATAATACTGTGAAGTATCATCCAGATCGCTGAAATAATTATCCGGAATATTATTATCCTCAACGGTCATATTGAACATAACAACCAGATCATGCAGCCATTCAGCACGGGTAATTCCATCTACGTCGCCCACGATCAAATCCGAACGTTCAAACATATCCTGAACAATATCTTCCTGTTCTTTTTCTGATTCTGCTGCTGCAGCTTTTACTTTGTCGTTTTCTTCCGCAAACGCAGTAACCGACACTGAACTTACTGCTATCACTGCTGCCAATATACACGCAAATACCTTTTTTATTTTCATCACTAAAACCTCAAAATTTACGTTAATAGACACTTGTCACGCGTCAAATTATAGTTCCTGCCTACTGCAACTTTGCCGCAGATTAAATTCTCCTTCCCCTTCATATCGTCTGTCTTAACGTGCTGTTTTTTACGACACGTTTTTAGCTGCCCTCTTGACCATTCCTTTTCTTTCCACTATAGTCTTTTCGTAACAATGAAAAAGAGAAAGAACAGCCCCTCCCACAGTTCGTTCTTTCTCTCACTCAACCCAGGTGCTGCACTTCAGGTCCGATGCAGGGGCTTGCCCTGATCAATGGTTGCCTGTGTCATGTGCAGTATCCTGGTGTACCGGATTCAGTACACTGTTATGATAAGAAAAAATTTACTGTTATGCAAGCTAATTCGTATAAAAACTTCATCAAAATTTCTTTTTGATTCCTACATGGAGCATTTTCAGCCTGAACTGGAGACCTGTCCCATCTGTGGGAGCACCGGAAACTGCCATATCCACGACTACTACAGCAGATCTATCATTGACTTCAAAGCAGGCACACAGGTTAAATCAGCGCTTTGCGTTCTCCGGGTATTCTGTGAAAGCTGCCGGCATGCACATGCCATCCTCCCGGACATCATCATTCCTTACTCCAGCTACAGTCTGTTCTTCATCCTGCGTGTCCTTGGTGAATACTTTGCCAGGCTTTACACCATCGAACAGCTCTGCGAAAGATTTGACATCTCACGGAATCAGTTTTTCAAATGGCTTGCTCTTTGGAAATCCCATAAGCGGGAATGGCTTGGTCTGTTATCAGATGCAGAAATTTCTGATTCCTCTTTTCTGAAGAACCTTGCCGCTTCGGATAGTTACTCATCCTTCTCCATGGGGTTTATCCGGCTGATGTCCCATTCCTTTCTTCAGTCACACAAAAATCCCATACTGGTAACTCCGAAAAACGCACGGTATCATCAGACCATCTTTACTCCGGATATTTCCATCTTCTGACCACACGACCATGGGATGGCGGCCGGCTTTTTCTTCGTTTATGATGAAGAAAATCAAAAAGGAGGACTTTTCCATGAGTAAAGATACCGAAAAAACGAAACACGATGCGGAAGTGGCACAGTTCCGTTTCGCACTCATCGCTCCTGTCATCCAGGGGCTTTATCCTGATGCCTCGGCAACCGCCTACTACAAACGGGTCACCGCATCTCCACTGACTCTTCCGGATGGCTCCACCGTCACTTACAGCTACAAAACACTGGAAAAATGGAAGTCTCAGTACACCATCGGCGGTCTGGATGCCCTGATGCCGAATACCAGGTCTGACAAAGGCATTTCCCGTGCATTAAACGAAGATGCCATTGCCGAGATCTACCGCATCAAGGAAGAACACCCCCGCATGAATGCCACCCAGATCTATGAGCATCTGGTACGGGAAGCTTTCATCCCGTCCACTGTCAGTGTTGATTCTGTTCAACGCTTTATCAGGCACAATGACCTCAAATCGGCCAGAGACCCAAACTTACGTGACCGCAGGGCCTATGAGGAAGATAAATTCGGAAAGATCTGGCAGGCTGACACCTGTTACCTTCCCTACATTACCGAAGACGGCAGATCCCGCCGTGTTTACTGCATCATGATCATTGACGACCATTCCAGACTTCTGGTCGGCGGCGAACTGTTCTACAGCGACAAT
>JAXDZY010000049.1:0-8917 GCA_034086685.1 Lachnospiraceae bacterium | reverse complement strand
GTCTACCAATCAGGTTCTTTTCGTTGTATAATGAGTTTGTCGTACAGGGTCACTTTCCTTTGTAATAGTTGTAGCAAGCTTATTATACATCAGAAAGTCCCTGTACGATATTTTTTATTCAAAAAGTTGTAAAGTGGTGATAATATAAATTAGTCATAAATATCGTTGCACTTAGGCGAATATATGTGATATTATGAACAGAGATTTGGACAGCCGCTTTTTTATAAGGCGGCTGTCCCGTTAAGAACACGAGGAGAAAACATATGAAAAAACGTTTATTGGCATTGATACTATGCATGATAATGTTATTTGTTCAATCTGTCAGTGTACTGGCAGAAGGGAAAGATGCAGAAACATCCTCCGATACGATATTAGAAGAATCTTTTGAGGAGTCTTCAGAGGAATCTTCAGGAGATTCTTCAGAAACTGCTTTGTCTGAAGAAAGTTCACAGGAAATGGTGACCGAAGAGTCCTCAGAAGTTGAGATGCTGGAAAAAGCATCAGTTGGAATCAGAGAGGTATTCATTAATCCTCTTTATGAAGATGTTATTGATGAATCCGATTTGAAAGAACCGAAAACATCCAGTTATGCTGCTTCTTCCGTTTCTGATGTGAAATATCATACTTCCATTGAGGATGCAGGTAAGGCGATGCGTGAGTATTTAAAGACACGTACAGGAACTATTACCATAGGAATCCAGGCAGAAAGATATGATTCTTCTTTATCGCATAGTATTTCTGATGCAGCGATGATTCATACAGGCAATCCAGTTGAAGGTGATTATCTGAGATGGCAGTATGCGGGCTGGCGTATGGAAGGGAGCTATTATATTCAGAATAATATCTATTATATATCTTTGACATATACAGTTACATATTATACGACTTTGGATCAGGAAAGAAAAGTAGATCAGGCAGTGCAGGAATTACTGTCCAGTCTGAATTTGGATGGTCAGAGTGATTATACAAAGATAAAAAGTATTTATGACTATATCTGCGAGAATGTAACATATGATTATGCTAATCTTGAGGATGATGAATATAAGATCAAGTATACTGCTTATGGTGCACTGATTGATGGGACTTCAGTGTGTCAGGGGTATGCAATTCTATTTTACCGCCTGGCACTGGAAGAAGATGTGGATGCGCGCCTGATTTCCGGTAAAGGGAATGGAGGAGCGCACGGCTGGAATATTGTACAGCTTCGTGACCGGTATTACAATGTGGATTCAACCTGGGATGCAGGACGTTCTGCCTACAGTTATTTCCTGAAATGTGAGGCAAACTTTGGAAATCATGTTCGTGATGAAGAATATAAAACTGATGATTTTAATGCACAGTATCCTATGGGAGGAGAAGATTATACGGTTCAGGACGGTGATTTACCGATAGAAATCACGCTTGCAATTACACAGGATCCTCAGGATTATACCGGAAAAGTCGGAGATACGGCTTCTTTTGCAGTTCAGGTGACAGGAAAGGGAGTGAATTATCAGTGGCAGTACTGTAACGCAGGTTCCTCTGTCTGGAGAAATTCAGGTCAGGACGGAAATATGACTGATACTTTGAATGTACCGGTTATTGAAAGCAGAGACGGACAGAAGTACAGATGTATTGTTACAGATTGCAATGGAGAAACCGTAACATCAGGTGAAGCTGCAATCCATATTGAAAAAGCAGAGCAGGTGCTGGAAATCACAAAACAGCCGTCCGATTATTCCGGATCTGTTGGAGATACCGCTGTTTTTACAGTTGAAGCAAATGGTAGCGGGCTGCATTACCAATGGCAGTATCAGAATGCCGGAAATACTGCATGGAAAACCTCAGGACAGAGTGGAAATAAGACAGCTGCACTGAAAGTACAGGTCACAGAAGCCAGAGATGGTCAGAAATACCGTTGTGTGATTACGGATGACTGCGGAAGCAGTGCAACATCTGATGCGGCTGTTCTGCGTATTGTAAAAGAGTCGGAAAAACTGGCAATTACCGGTCAGCCGGAAAACTATGTTGGTGAGGTTGGAGATACCGCAGTGTTTACTGTAATTGCGGTCGGTGACAGCCTGACTTATCAGTGGGAGTATCAGAACGTGGGAAGCACCGTCTGGAAAGCATCGGGGCAGAATGGAAATAAAACTGACACGTTGAGAGTGCCGGTTACAGAAGCCAGAGATGGTCAGAAATACCGTTGTGTGATTACGGATGACTGCGGAAGCAGTGCAACATCTGATGCCGCAGCACTTTATGTGGGAAATGAATCAGATACGGTTTTAATTACCGGTCAGCCGGAAGATTATACCGGTTCAGTGGGAGATATCGCTGTCTTTATTGTGACCGCAGAAGGGAAAGGTTTAAGCTATCAGTGGGAGTATCAGAACGTGGGAAGTACCGTCTGGAAAGCATCGGGGCAGATCGGAAATAAAACGGATACACTTCAGGTTCCGATCACGGCGGCCCGGGATGGACAGAAATATCGCTGCGTAATAACTGATGGCAATGGCACTTCATTGGTGTCTGATGCGGCGGGAATTATAGTTCAGTAAAAATGCTAAGGAGATTTTTATGGATAATAACATGAATAATCAGTTTACAGAAGAAGAGACTGTGATTAATCTTCTGGAAATTCTGCAGGTTTTGTGGAAATGGGCCTGGCTGATTGTTGTTGCAGCACTTTTGTCAGGAAGCGTATCGTATATGGTGACGAAGCTGTGCGTAACACCCATGTATAAAACAGAGTTTACTGCCTATGTCAATAACCGCAATGCCAGTATTGATTCGGAGTCATATATTTCATCCAGTTCTGATGTGTCTGCTGCAAGATCTCTGGCCAACAGCTATGCAAAGATTCTTGTAAGCAGGGAAATTTTGCTGAAAGCAGTCGAAGAAGCGGGGTATGATGAATATACATATGAAAAACTGTCTGGTGCGGTTACAGCAACGCTTCAGAATGATACGGAAATTATTTCAGTTAGTGTGGAACTGGAATCTCCGCAGGCAGCATTTGATGTTGCTTCGGCACTTGCTGGTATCGCAGGTGATTATATAGGGAATATTGTAGAAGGAAGTTCCATGAAAATAATCGATTCGCCTGTTCTTCCTGAGACATTCTGTACACCCAGTTATCTGAAAAATACAGCTATAGGAGAAATTCTGGGAGCAGTTCTGGTCTGTGTGATTATAATTGTTATTTATTTTCTGGATGATACGATCAAGAGTGAAAAGGATCTGGAAGAACGTTTTGCTCTTACTATTATCGGAACGATTCCCGATCTTACATCTGCTGGTAAAAAGGGACATGGATATGGTTATGGATATGGCTATGCACGGAAAAAACAGTAAAAGGAGTAGAGAATTATGGGATTGTTTTTTAGAAAATCCGGTAAAAAATCTCCTGTCGGCGGAGAAAATGAATTTCTTCTGACTGAGGAATCAGGATTTGCTGTTCAGGAAGCGTATAAAGCATTGAGAACCAATGTAATATTTTCACTCCCCGGCAGTGGTTCAAAATGCATCGGTGTGACCAGTGCAACGAAGGGAAATGGTAAAAGTACAAATATATTAAATATGGCTATTTCTTTTGGTCAGATTGGGAAAAAAGTGATTGTACTTGATGGTGATATGCGTCTTCCTACGGTTGCTTCCAAGCTGAATATAAAGGCTGTACCCGGCTTGAGTAATATTCTGGTTGGCTCTGCAGTACCGGAAGAATGTATACAGCATGTGGAAGCCTGTAATATTGATGTAATTCCTTCCGGTATTATTCCGCCGGATACGACAGTTTTACTTCAATCTTCCCAGATGGAAAAACTGATTGCGCAGCTAAAGGAGATTTATGACTATATTTTCATTGATCTTCCTCCTGTTCTGGTTGCAATTGATGCAGTCCTCATTTCACATCTGATAGATGGATTTTTAATCGTTGTAAAGCATGGTGAATCGGAATATCGTTCTGTGTCTGCCATGCTGAATCAGCTGAAATATGCCAATGCTCATATTTTGGGTGCTATTTATGCCAATGCGGATTTGGGCGGTAAACGGAAGTCTTATTCTCATCATAAATATTATCAATATGGTGACAGCTATGAGAAACATTGAATATTATGATATGCATTGTCATTTTCTGCCGGGAATGGATGATGGGTGCCGTACGGTAGAAGAATCGATTGATGTCCTGATTTCCAGCAGAAGGCAGGGCATTGGCAGGATTTGTGCAACACCGCATTATTATCCGGAAGAGACTGTTGAGCATTTTCTGGACAGGAGGGCTTATTCGTATGAAAAGCTGCTGAAGAAGATGGATGAAACGGACGGAAATTTTCCGGAGATTTGTCTGGGAGCAGAGGTGGCTTTTCATACAGGAATTGCCTATGAAGAAAAACTGAGTCAGCTTTGTTATGGGAAATCCCATTATCTGTTATTGGAGATGCCTTTTTCCTCCTGGACACCAGGTGTACTCAGAGAAGTTCGCTCAATACACAGTGTTTTTGGCATTACTCCGGTAATTGCTCATTTGGAACGGTATCTGAAGCTTGCAGGAAGGGATGCTGTGAATGAACTTTTAAGTATGCATGTGCTGGTACAGATGAATGCTGAATTTATGGAAAATTTCTGGAACAGAAAAAGGGCCGGAAACATGTTGAAAAGCGGAATTGTACAGGTTATGGGTTCTGACTGCCATAATATGACAAAGCGCCCCCAGAATCTGGGGACAGTTCTGCAGTATATGGAGAACCATAATATGGCTCATTTGGTTGAAGAAATTGGCAGAGTGAGCAGCAGAATATTTTCGGAAGCGTAGTTACAGGAACAGGAGTAAAAAAGTAGGTATGAAAACAACAGTTAAAGTGGTCAGCTGTATTTTGTCAGCAGTGTTATTTTTGTATCTGATGGTCTGGGATTATCCTCATTATAAGAATAAACTGAATTCAGAATCAATCACCGGTGCTGAAAGCTTATCCGATATTGAAGGCGGTGAAGCAGCCAGTGATTCTGTCAATCAGAAAGGACAGATGGAAGGACAGATAAAAGAACTGGAAGCACAGATAGAAGAATTGAAAAAACAGCAGACTGCAGCAGGCAGCAGGATTTATCTGTATTTTGATCAGGTGTTTGAAAGCTGTTATGATCAATTATACCCACTTATGAAAGAGATGGGGTATACAGGGACTATGGTTCTGATGGACGGACAACTGCCAGGTGATTACCTTCAGATGACGGAAACACAGTGCAAAGAGATGTTGGAAGATGGATGGGAACTGGCAGTAGGAGGAAGTGAAGATATTGATATGACCGCAGATTTTGCAGATGTTGAGAGTGAATGGCGTGCGTATCTGGAAAATTATCTGGCAGAAATCAAGATGCGCCTCAATATTGTCCCTACTATATATTGTTTTAATGAAGGTGAATACAGAGAAGAATATGACGAAATTCTAAAAGAATACGGTTTTAAAACTATCCGCTATTTTGGAGATGAGGTTTTGCAGGGAAAGCAGAATGGACTGAACAGAATCAGAGCTTATCGGGTTGTTCAGAATACAGATATCGATAATGCTGTGAACGAATTGAGTACTTATTCTGTTACAGCTCTCTGTACCAGACGGGTTGCTGAGGAAATTCAGCCTGATTCGGATAATATGGAAATTGGTAAATACAGAGAGCTTCTGGATTCCATTGAAGAGACAGATGGTATGTATATTGCGGGGAATTCTGAAGCGCAGTAAGATCAGGCAGAAATTTATTGAGTCCGACAATTACCCGCGTCCATTTCCCCACAGATACAGTTCCCGGGGTCTTCCGCCTGTATCATAATCGATCTGGCTGGTGATGAGTCCGCGTCCCTCCAGATAGTTTAAATATTTACGTATGGTAATTCTTGAGAGTCCGATCCGGCTCCCAATCTGGGTGCTGGTGGCGGGCTCTTTGTTTTTTCGTAAGCACGCAATAACCTGTATCTACAAGCAACTCCGATTTTTTGATACAATCACTCCAGAATAAATTTTGGAGGAATCATTATGGAAGAGTTATCCGCTACATCCCAGTCCAGGCAGGAACTCTGGCAGTCCAGAATCTGTGCCTACCGTTCCAGCGGTCTGACTGCGAAAGACTGGTGTGAAAAAAATCAGGTCAGTCTCTCTGCCCTGCGTTACTGGATCACAAAGACAAACCGAGCCGGTGAAAAGGATGAACCCGCTTCATCTGAAACTGTTTTTGCAAAACTGCCATCTGAAGAAGAAATTGCCAAAGTAATGGGAAATGCCCCGGTGACAATCTTTTCAAATGGACTGCGTATCGAATTGTCAGTCGGCTGTCCGGCTGATATGATGAGTACGCTGATCCGTGTACTCCGGTCAAATGCTTAGCCTGGCTTCCGGGACGACTGTCTATCTGGCATGCGGAGCCACGGATCTCAGAAAGAGTTACAATGGATTATCCGCCATCATTCAACTCAGGTTCCGTCTGGATCCTTATTCCCGATGCGTGTTTGCGTTCTGCAACCGCAGAAAAACATCGATCAAAATGCTGTACTGGGATGGATCCGGATTCTGGATTCTGATGAAGCGCCTTGACCGGAATGCGTTCCGGTGGCCGGACAATCCGGAAGCCTTGAAAAAGGTTACTCTGCGTGAGATCCAATGGCTCTGTGACGGCCTTACGGAACATCCTGAAGGTGTTTTTGAAGACCATCATCCGGAAATCGTACTTTGAAAATCAAATATCCCGTGTCAATAGGCACATAGCTGAAAAAACACCTGTTTCTGATGAGATTTCCTATGCTGTCAAATCATTTTCTGCTGGCATTTCCACACTGCTGTCCTGTATAATAGAACCATGAAGATTACGAACAACTCTCCTTTATTTACCAGTGAGATCCTTGAGTCTATGAAGAAGGAAGACCTCGCTGAGCTTTATCTTTTTTTACAAAACCGGCATGAAGACCTGAAACAGCAGCAGCAGCTTCTGGAAGAACGGGTGAAAGAGCTTGAATTTATGAATGCCATGCTCTCAGACCGTCTTTCGGTGGCAAACCGCGCCCGTTTTGGTGCTTCCAGCGAGAAATACGCAGAAGGTTACGAACAGATGAGCCTCTTTAATGAAGCGGAAGAGGCATCGGATCTTTCTTCGGCAGAACCGGAGTTTGAAGAGATCGCACCGAATGCTTATAAAAGGAAAAAGAGGACCGGTAAAAAAGAAGAGGATCTTTCAAAATTTCCCACAACAAAAGTGATCAAATATAAGCTTACAGGTGAAGACCACTACTGTGACTGCGGCTGTGGTGCCCATACAAAGATGAAAGTGGCTTTTACGGAATCAAAGAAGAGCCTGGAGTTTATCCCTGCCCGCTTTGAAGTTGTAGAAGAAATCACCTATGTTTACAGCTGCCCTGAATGCAGCCGTATGAAGCGTGCACCAAAAACCCCCGGACTTCTTGATGGCGGGATCGCAACTCCATCCCTGGTGGCAGGCATCATGAACGCCAAATATGTCAATGGGATGCCGCTTGACCGCCAGTCGAAAGAGTTTGCCCGGTATGGGCTGAACATCAGCACCCGGACTCTGGCAAACTGGATGATCCGCTGCAGCGAAAGATATCTGAAACCCATTTGGGATCAGATGAAACAGGATTATCTGGCAGCTGCGTACAAACAGGGGGATGAGACCCGGATCCAGGTCTTAAATGAACCGGAGCAGAAAGCAGAAACGCAGAACTGGATGTGGGTCTACATGACCGGGAAATTCAGTGAAGGTCCCCGTATGGTACTTTTTCAGTATGAACGTAGCCGCGGAGGATACCATCCGAAGGAATTTCTCGAAGGCAGTGCAGAGTGCTGCTTTACATGTGATGGCTATGAGCCTTATCACGGACTCCCGGATCCGATCACTGTCACCGGATGCTGGGCCCATTCCAGGAGACGGTTCGAAAAATGTCTGTCCATCCTGAAGAAAGAATTCAAAAAGGAACAGCTGAAAGAAACCACAGCTTATCAGGCGATGGCCAGAATCGGGATGCTCTATAAGATAGAGGAACTCAATGCCTGCAAAACACCGGAAGAAAGATACCAGGAGCGTCAGAAGCAGTCAAAACCGCTGATTGATGCTTTGTTTGAGTGGCTTCATAGTCTGGAGAATAAAGTAGACCGGAAATCTCTGATTGGAGATGCCATCCTTTATACTCTGGGACAGGAAACCTATCTGCGCCGATATCTGGAAGATGGTCATATTCCCATTGATAACAACGACTGTGAGCGTGCCCTCAAACGCTTTGCAGTCGGGAGACGCAACTGGCTTTTTGCTAAAAGTATTAAAGGTGCAGAAGCAAGTGCAGTCATATACAGCATAACCGAAACTGCCATGCTGAACGGACTCAGGCCGTATCACTATCTTTTTTATGTGCTGGATACAATGAGAAGACTTCCGGATTTCCCTGATGAAGATCAGATCCGGGCATTGCTGCCATGGTCACCGAGTATCCCGGAGGAATGTCGCGTCCAATAAATGAAAAATTCAGAACCTGCTCACAGATATGGGCAGGTTCTTTCACTTTCCATGTCAAGATACAGGTTATTTCGTGCTTACGGTTTTTTGCATCTGTGAGAAATAAATGGATATATTTTCGGACATCAGAATATCCCTGATGTGTTTGTCGGATTCTTTTTTCTGTGGTATCGGTCAGGTAAATGGATTCGGGCACCGTGCAGATAATGAATATTCTTGTTCGGCAGAGCCACCAATCCGGTCAACAAAATCCGGACAGGTGGTTCAAAGAGTCCCGGAATAATCACAGATAAGAATGGTGCGGGCGTTTAAATAATGATAACCATTTCATTTGCATGATGAGGAGGATATTTTGAGAAAACAAAACGAAAATCGACAATTTTGCGAAATAATCGACAAACCAGAGAAAACATGCTCCGCTGCTCTA
>JAXDZY010000045.1:0-16147 GCA_034086685.1 Lachnospiraceae bacterium | reverse complement strand
TTGTAGTATTTCCCTGCTTTTTCCAGTTCTCCCTTGTTTTGAGGAAACAGTTCTTTCTCAAAATATTCACTTACTTCCTGATAAAGCGTTCCCTGGTTTTCCTTCAGTGACAGGATATATTCCGCACCGCTTTCCACGATCTGGCTGGCGATTGCTTTCTGAGTCCCCATTGCATCAATCGTCACAATACATCCTTTAATACTCAGGGTTTTTAACAGCTCCGGAATTGCTGTGATTTCGTTGCTCTTCTCATCCACCTTCACCTGACCAAGTACCATGGACAGCGAATTTGCCCATGCACTTACGATATGCGCCGGTTTCGTCTGGCTGATTTCTTCTTTGCTCCGGCGTATGGTTTTTCCGTCTATGGCAACCACGCCTTCCAGTTTTGTGATGATCCCATTCACCCATGTCTGAAATGCCTCATGCAGTTTCTTTGGATCAATCATCTGAAACACTCGGTTAAACGTATCGTGCGACGGGATTCCGTTTTCCAGCACCAGAAAGCTTTTCAGCCATTCCAGGTTTGTATTTCCCCAGTCTTCGATCTCATCCCATGTGTCTGCTCCACAGATCGTGGCAAGAATTGTAATGGTCAGTATATCGATAAAACGGTGTTTTTGATTATAAGATGCTCTTGGATCCGGTACTTCGCTGAATGCACCGAGTAATATTTCTTCTGTATGATTTGTTTCCATTGCTTCCTCCAGATTATTTTTCTAGATTCCATTGTACATGATTATTTTAGATATGTCACCGTTTTCCTGTATACAATCTATCATACTTATCTTTTTTTGAACATCCCTAAAAACGTGCGTTTACCGTGGAGAAGCATTCGGATATTTCATTTTCTGAAGGTCGTACGCTGCCTGCTTTAAACACCCTTTTAATCTTCTGGAAGGAATATAGGGAAGCCCTGCTGTATCCATACATACATCTGTATCAACAGAATTACCAACACTTTCGCCGTTTCCCGCACACAGGTCGGAACGAAGCCTGATTTCCAAATGTGCCATTTATTTCCCCTCCTTAAACCACAGATCATATATTTCTGAAAGATCGTAAATGATCTTCAGCTGCTCCTGCGTACTTCCGAATATCTTTTCCAGTTCATCTTCCAGTCCTTTATGATGTCCAAAAATACGAGGCAGTTCTTTTTCTGCTTCGGTCTGACTATCTTCATACTCACTGCCGATTGTTTTAATATCCGCTCTGGCCACATGATACTTCTGAAGCAGTTCATTTAACTGGATCAAACGGTTGTAATGACGACTGTTCTTCAAATCACCGCCTGCCACCAGCCAGGGGCGCGCCATACATTTTCCGGTCCCCTGATATTCCCGGATACTCATCAGATCGCCGCCGATTCCACTGTGAATGTAATGGAAATCCACCCAGCCTTCTTCTACTGTTCCACTGGTTACGTGAACCTTTTGTTTTGCACCATCATCACAGGCCTGTTCCGCCATGGAGTATGCTCTTGCAAAAGGATAATGCCCATGGAAAATGCAGATACCTGCACAGGAACTGTATGACCAGGAAGAATTATGGCGTTCCTGATATGTCTGTACCGACTGCAGATATGCCTTCACATATTCCATTGCAAACCTTGCATTGCAGATAAATGTCATATCATCACCGTCTGATATGATTTTCCGGTAAAAGTAAGCACTTTCCCTATACTTTTTCCCGTGCTTTTCCTTCAAAGTTTCACGACACTTCTCCAAAGCCTGCAATCCTTCCGTAATAAATGCGTTGGCAGTATCAGCAGTAAATTCCCGCATATTCTTAACACATGTCGTATAGTCTGTTTCATCTCCCAGCATAACAGAAATCTTTTTTCCCATGTTATTGCCATCCGCATGAATGACAGCCAGCAGACTTTCTTCCCCGCGTTTCGTAACCATCTCATCCAGAATCTTAACACTGTTGTCCTGGTGTTTTTCCATATCCTCATCCCGGACAGTCCGTCCACTTTTACGTTTCCGGTAATTTTCCTCTGTAAGACGAATCTTCCCCTTCTCATAATTCACAACACGTGAATAGGGCTGAAAACTGTTACGATCCATCATGGAAAACGGAAGGATAAAAGAACTCTGTCCAGGAACCATGCGATTTTTTTCTCTTTCTGATTCTTCCATCAGTTTCTGATAATCCTTCTTATAGTCACCTGTATATTTACAGCAAACCGCCATGGGAATCATGCCGGGGTATTTTTCCATAAGATGGCGCGAAAATTTCCGGTTAGCAGCACGATAGCTGTCTATATTATCATATAAAACCGTATCATTGCCGCCCCCGCGGAACAGTTCCACCATATGGAGTTTTTCTTCTTCATCGTCTCCCTTTTGTAATCTTTTCTCCACTTCCTCCATATCAAAAACTTCCAGTTCTGAAACTTCAGCAACTTTCAATCCCGCAGCCCCTGCCTGTTCCATCAGTATATCCCAGCTTCTGCTGATATGATTCGAAGCTCCAATGATTTCCAGTACACGATTGGAACGGAATATATAATCCTGTTTCGAACGAATTGTGTACTGCGCCAGAATATAAGACATAGATGTCCCTCCTTGCATTTGTAAATTAATAAACTGTCATTCTGTGACATTTGTCTTTCACTTTCATTCTGTAAATCTCAAATTGTATTATTTATCAGATTATTTAAGAATTTAACACTTAATTCCAGTTTAAAATTTTTACTTATGTGTGTCAACATATTTTTTTATTTTATAGAATTTTTTTACTCTTCCATCAAAACTTCCCGCTATGATTTCATTATCGGCTGTCTCGTTGTTTTTTTTAGAACCTTTTTGTGATACACTATGAATATAAAAAGCACAATACCAAAAATACAAATGGAGAAAATTACAGATGAGTAATATTTTAATTGCACAGATTGGCCGCGGAAATTATCAGGCGACCAGTTACATGAACGGAGAACTGATGAAAAACTGTACCGGAGATAAAATGTCTGACATTTCTTCTGGAAGTCAGCCAGCCAGTTATACTACCGGTTATACATTTGAGGCAATTATTCATGAAATCGGTATCAGTATGAAAAAACGGATTGATCATGTTGTACTGATTGGAACCGCAACTTCTTATTTTGGCACGCTTCTCCACTATTACTACAGGAAATCCATGCATGCGGATGTTGCTGTCACGCCTGAAGGATATAAAAGTTTTGTATCTCTTCCGGAACTGAACACACTGCACCTCGACATGGAGCTGGAATCATTTACTCCAAAAGGCGGAGATACCATTTTCAATATTAAGATAAAAAATATTCACAGCCATCTGCCGCAGATAGAAATGCTGCTCACCAGATATATCGGTGCTGTTACCGGAAATGAAGGTCTGAAAGTTAAAATTGTGATTATCAGGCACGGAACCAATTCCGACGAGCTGGAAGAGAATTTCAATCTGCTGCAGGAATCCGTTGAGCACATCATGGACGAGGAAAATACGGTTTCTCCCAACCGTTCCTATAATATTTTCTTCGATATATCCAACGGTTTCCGCTCACTTCCCATGTACATCTATACCTTTATCAACTATCTGCTGCGTATCCGTGACGAACAGTTCAAGCTGCACATGTTTTACGGTATGGCCGATGGAAAACAGAATGGAATTGCACCTATTGTGAATCTGGAAAATATTAACGGCATGATGGACTGGATCAACGCGGCAAATGAATTCCACAATTACGGTTCCGTGCGGCAGCTTGACCGTCTGCTGGAAAACAACACCGACCTGCACAGACTGTTCCAACAGTTTGACTATGCCTCCAATGCCAATAACCTGGGCGTTTTAAAAACAACAACAGAACATATTATTGAACTGAAAGATATCGAATATTTTGCAGGTCTTCCTTACTACGCAAAGACCCTTCTTTGCAAAATCGGAGATGAATTTCATCAGGAATTCGGTCAGGAATCCTGCAGCCCCGGATTGAACAAAAGAGGCTACAGCTATGCCTATCTGACCATTCATCTGGCCCACTGGTACATGGAACAGGGAAGAACCGGCAATGCCGCCATTGCTCTGCAGGAAGGCATCACCACATTTATAATGGAACGCTGGCCCAATGAAGCGGATCATCTCATCGCTGCAGAGTATGAGACACCTCATGGACGCTATTTTGAAGAAGATTATACCAGATGGCTGTTTGATTTTAAAAACCGATTTGTCATCAGCGGCCTGCTGAAAGAAAGAACATACCATTTAGCAGAAAAAATCAAATCCGGTGCGGAACTTTCATTAACAGAAAAAATGGCTGCCATTCGAGAATATATCAGAAACCCGGAAGCACATATCCTGATCAATCAGATATCCGATGGACTCATCGAAAAAAGCCAGCAGATTCTTGTTGAAATGATTACATGGATGCTCCATCTGACATCAACTCAGGTTCAGGAAGACGATGAAAAGCAGCTGTTCTGCCGATTCCCCGGCACTCAGCCTGTACTGGAAAAAGTGAAATCCTATTTTCTGGAAATCAACAACCTGGCCCATACGACACACACGGTCACAATCAATGATCCGGAAATCCGGGAAACTGCCAGAGAACTGGAAAAAGACCTGCAGTTTTTAAAAACCTGTCAGATTACATCAATTTCATCAGAAAAATCAATGATTCAGAAATGTCAAAGTAAAATCCGAAGCAGAAAATACCTGAAAAAATTTCTGGAAAAATGGCTGGAATATGACCCTGCTGACCATGACAAAAATCCTGCCTATTCCTACGACGCATGTAAAAAACTGCTTCAGAAAAACAGAAAAAACAGAACCACTGAGCAAAGAATCATCGGATGGATCAGCACACACAGCAAAGATATTGCCGAAATTGTCATGAATAAATCCTGATAATTTAAGAAGCGTAAATGTTTTTAAGGAATCTCCCGTAACGCGGGAGATTCCTTTTTTAGCTGTCCTCTCTTTATAAATGTTCTTTTAAATCGCATGTCATTATTAATACAGTAATGCATCACTGGCCAGCGTCATTCTCCTCACACCGTATCAATACTCTTACGAGCTTCTCGTCATTTCTACTATTCCACGGTGTAACAGAGCATAGTGGAAGGTATGTGTGTCAATGCTCTTCCGAGCTTCACTTCATTTCTACCCCTACCATTCAGAAGCCCTTGATTTACAAGGCTTTCTGAGGCCTGTTTTGCAGGTATTTTTCAGAATATTCTGACAAATAGCCTTTTTCGGGGTGTTTTTATGTCTTGGCGATTTTTTTCATGTATTTCATGCCGTTTTGGTTATTTTTCAATTTTTACTTGAATCTTGATTTTCTTCATTTTTCTGCTCTCTTCCTTTCTTCCATTATTATAATTTCTTCCTCTGACAACGTCAAGAAGAGATTCCAAACAAAGAAACATTGAACAGGATGAAAAAAATATATAAAATGTACTTTCCTGTCCTGTTCATAATCTTTTTATACTTTTCTTAATCTGTAATTTCCCAATGACCGCTGAATCCACGTCCAACATATTGAACATTATCCATTTCTTTTATATGGCGTTTTACCGTCCTCATACTTACTCCTAATGCAAGAGCCATTTTTTCCGTGCTTATCTTACTGTCTTTCCGTATTAATTTCAGAATTTGTGTATTTAAATTATCTTGGGTGACATCTTGGGTGACATCTTGGGTGACATCTTGGGTGACACCATAGTTCAAATTCGGCATCACAACCGTAAACTGATATCTGTCTGATCGAAACAACGGTTTCTTACTCTCATCATAATTGATCTGAAATTCATACCCGCTGATAATCTTACCAAATCCACTACCCTTTCGTTCCATATATCCAAGCCGGTTAAAAATATCCGCAAGAACAGGATTTCTTCTGGTCGAAGGAACTGTAAGCGGATCCCTCTCCTGAATCAATGATCCGTCAGGCATACCACCCGGAGAATAGATTTCCATACGATCATCATAAATATCAATATGGACTTCACTGCCATTCACAAGATAGTCGCGGTGCACCAATGCATTTATTAGCGCTTCGTGGTAACTCCGTTCTACATATTCCGGCATTTCTTCTCGTGAATTAGTGGTTTTTCTCCACATCATTTTTGCATTACGTTTGATGAAAGCTTCTCCGTTATCAATAAGGGAAATTACGCTGCCGGAATATTCCGCATCGTCTAATGCATCTATAGTTCCCCCACTTTTGTTCAATCCGTTCCACCTCGTGCAAAATAATCTTGACCAGCGGATTGGACTTTCATCTGCAATCAACACACCAGCATTGGTAAGATATCCCTGTTCATTTTCCAGGCCAAAAGAAATCATATCCCTCTCATCAAAACTATTTCCTGTCCATTTCCTATATCGCTCTCTGAGTTTGGAAAATGCATAGTCTTCCACCTTGTACATTGAAACCTGTGAATCATAAGATGTGTTTCTCCCTCGGAGCACAAGCCTTTTCAGTTCAGTTGCAGTTGCCTTCACACTTTCATTTCCAAGACGCACATAAGCTTCCAGAATACCATCGCCTGAATAATAATATGGCGTTTCCTCTCCTTTGAAAATATCAAGTATGATCAATATTTTTTCGTCTTCTGTTTTACTGAATCTTAGTCTGAATTCCGGAATCGGATCTAATCTGTTCTTTATAATCTCACTTATCTTTCCGGCATCATCGTCAGGATTTTCCAGTCCGACAATCTGACCATCATCAGAAATGCCGAAAATCAATGCTCCACCAAGCGTATTGGCAAAGGCACTTACACTTTTACACCAGCTTTTCGGTTTTCTGGCTTCAAGCGCAATTTTCTTATCATATTCTGTTGTTTCACCAATCAATTCGTTTATATTCATAGCATACGCCTACCTTCTACAATTAATATATCCAAATTATCCCCTGAAAAATCATATTTCATCAATAAACACATTTTGCAGCTTTGGTTATAGCAGGACAGGAAATAATGCCAAAAGAAAGTCTCACAATTCTTACAAGTTCCACGTTATATTGGTGGCTCTTCTCCAGAAAAAGTATCAATGTTCTTCCGAGCTTCACTTCATTTCTACGTTTTACACGAAATCTATTATCGAGATTTCTTCCACGAATGTGTCAATACTCTTCCGAGCTTCACTTCATTTCTACCATTCAAAGCAGGCATTGAGGCTGGTGCAGATTTGGTGTGTCAATGCTCTTCCGAGCTTCACTTCATTTCTACTGACAAAGTCATAGATGTAGGTGTTGCTTCCTGTATTGTGTCAATGCTCTTCCGAGCTTCACTTCATTTCTACAGATTTTGCACCTAATGCTTACGTCAAGACATCTTCTGTGTCAATGCTCTTCCGAGCTTCACTTCATTTCTACCATTTCAACACAGGAGGAAAACTCGATGAAAAAAGTGTGTCAATGCTCTTCCGAGCTTCACTTCATTTCTACTACAATCCCGACACGAACGCAGAAGATGACATTATATCGTGTCAATGCTCTTCCGAGCTTCACTTCATTTCTACCCCTACCCTTCAGAAACCCTTGATTTACAAGGCTTCTTGAGGCCTGTTTTGCAGGTATTTTTCAGAATATTCTGATAAATTACCTTTTTCGGGGTGTTTTTATGTCTTGGAAAAATTATTCATGTATTTCAATCAGATTCGAGGCTTTTTCAATTTTGACTTGAATCCGTTTTTTTGCCTTTTCCTTCTCTTTCTCTACTGCATCTATTATAAATTCGCCTTTGTGCAGCGTCAAGTAAACATTTTCTCTATCTTTTTGTGATTTAAAAAAAGTCTGCCTGGTAACAAATACTCACCTTTTTATTTTACTGATGTGGGATTTCATAGATGTTCTTAATTACTAATGTCCTTTCGAGCTTCTCATCATTTCTGCCCCTGCCCTTCAGAAACCGGCGCGGTGCCGCCTGATTTTCCTTAATTCTGGAATACGTTGCATATGAATCGTTCAGATCCATCCCTTCTACGAACCGGACGAAAAAGGGACTATGGCACTATACCTATAGCAAAGCATATAAGTTAGTGCCACAGCCCCAGGTCTGTTCTGCAGGTATTTTTCAATTTAGCCTGATTCTGTTTTTCCCGGATAACGTCACTTCGAGAATCTCTGAATCATTTCGTAGATGCTGCGATATATTTCAACATCTCTGTCATCCATGCTTGATTCGGGGATCTGAATTATTTCATGATCGCCGTCCGGTATGGTAAGCGTAATGGAAAAATCCAGCGGAATCTCTTCTTCGTCTGAAACAGACAGACTGTATTCGTTGTCGTGAATTTCAGCCTTGCTTAACAGTTTCAGACACATGGCTTTTAAAGCACCGTTCATTTTTTCTTTTTCGTCGTCATCGACAGACGGCACATACTCTTTTCCTGTGATCTGCTGCAATTGTTCCGGTGTAGCATAGTAATCTGCCGACATACCGTCGAAATCAAACAGATTTCCAATGGGAATTCCTTTCTCTTTAATGATATAATCAATACCAAAATCAAGGATCTGACCGATATTAATTATCTCCCTGTCTTCCCCGTAATAAATTTCAAGTACCGCTTTTTCATAATCTTCCGAATAAAGCAGTACATGACAGATCCCCTGCGTATACTCTCCTTCAAATTTTCCATCCTGCAGAAGTTCATACAGAAACTCATTGTTGTCAAGGACAGATGCATCTTTCAGATGATAATCTCCTGAAAAATAAATGCAGTCTGCATCAGATATGCTTTTATACGCATGGTAAAGAGGATACACTTTTACCAGAAGACATCCTCCCAAAAGCAGAATAATTACTGCAGCAGCAATCAGAATTCGTTTTTTCATAAATCAAACCTCAAATCATGAATATTAATAAAATTTACTGTTATTAAGCTCTATTCGTATTCCCTGAACTGCTCAAAATGAAAGGTTACCACTTTTTTTCCTTCTTCGTTCATCTCCACCATGCGCTCACTGCAGGCAGCAACCACTCTGATCCCGTTCTTTCTCAGACGCCTGATTACAGCATAAGCCAGTGTAAATTCCCCCTGACACATAACCGCAGCGGGATTCATGGTTATAATCTTTTCTGACAGCTCATCAGCCAGAGCGGTGATATCCTTTTCGGATGCTCTCGAATTTACCACCGGAAATGCCAGCTCCGCAATTTCTCCGTACTTCCGTGCAGCTGACAGCTGCGCACTGTCCCATGTATCTGCCGGATGATTCGTAAAATTAACAAATACCATACTTTCTCTCCTTTTCTGCAGCTGGATAACTGATTTTACATTTTTTTTTCGATGCAAATACAATTTTACTATATTTTTTCGGAATTGACAATTCCGTCTCCTGTTTTCAGATCAGAAAATTAAGGTATTTCTGATTTTACGAGCAAATACTTTCTGCCGTAACCGGATATCCTCATCAGTATAATTTTATCATTCAGTGGGTTCCTGTCCGTCAATAAGCGCAATATTTTACCGAAAAAGCATGATTTTACGATATTATTTTCTCAAATAATCTGCTATCATAAAACCAGAAGTTTTGGTAAAATATCATTCTTATGACAAATATTATAAAGGGATGGCTGAAAATTGACTGAAAATAATGACAAAATGGTAAGATATGACAGCCGACAGGAGCTTCTTAACCTGATTGATATGGAATCTCTGAAAGAAATCCTCAACGCCTTTACCACAACCACCGGACTTACGGCTAATGTGGTGGATGTAAACGGACGATCCATATTTGCCAGGAAAGACGTAACAAAATGCTGTAAATTCTGTAAACTGATCATGGCCATGGACCATGGGCTGGAGCGCTGCCAGAGTGCATACAAACGGGCGGGCAGACAGGCAGCTCTGTTCGGCGAACCCTATATTTTCCGGTGCCCGGCAGGACTGATCGAGTGGGCTGCTCCTATTATGGTAAATGGCAGGCATCTGGGCTCCATCATCTGCGGTCAGGTGCTTATGTGGGAACCGGAAGAATTTTTCTGGATCGAACTGCGTGAAATGAATAAAAGTCTGACCTCCGATTTCAAAGAGCTTTTCAAAGCTGTGGAGGAACTTCCGGTAGTATCGGGTGACACGGTACAGGCTGCCTCTTATCTGCTTTATATTGTTGCCAATTTTATTACGAAATCCGGCTGGGAACAGAAGAAGCGGAACGAAGAACTTCTGAAGCAGCAGCTGCGTCTCAGTGAAGAGCTGGAAACACGTAAAAAGCTGGAAGAACAGCTGGGCCAGATGTTCATTTATTCTATGAACAAGGAATCTGACCTTATGGAATTGATCAGAGAAGGCAATACGGAACTGGCGAATTGTCTGTTAAATGAGCTGACCACCGAAATTATTCTTGGCAGCAAGGGCAATATGGATGTGATCCGCACCCGCAGCATTGAACTGATCATCATGACCTCGCGGACTGCAGTCAGCGCGGGAGTATCCCAGGAAAGGACCTCTCAGATCAATGCTTCCTTTATACAGGTAATTCTTCAGCAGAATTCCATCGATGACATCAGCAGTCAGCTGCAGATGGCCATTGATATTTTTCAGAAGGAGATTCAGAAGCGAGCTGCTGTTCCTGAACCGGCAGGTGTAAAAAGCATGAAGCAGTTCATGAAAGATCATTACCGCGAAAATCTGACTCTGGAAAACATTGCAGCATCTGCATTTTTAAGTTCCGGATATGCCAGCCGCATTTTCAAAAAGCAGATGAATATCTCCATTATGGATTATCTCCTCCAGCTTCGCATGGATGAAGCAAAAAAGATGCTGCGTGAGACAACCCTGTCCATTGATGAGATTGCCTCTAAAACCGGATATGCCGACTCCAGTTATTTTACCAAGGTTTTCCGCAAAGCCATGGGGATGACTCCTTCCCGGTACCGGCAGTCGCTGAAATCCAAATAATTTTTCTCAATCCGGACAGCTGATCTTTTGCAGTAATTTCCTGTCCGCCTATAAATATGTCAAAACAGAAAGAAGGATTTTTATGGATAATGATATCCTTTTACAGATTCAGAACGGAATCTATAAAGGTGACACAAAATATGTAATCGACCGGACGGAGCTGGCGCTCCGCTACGGAATCAGTCTGGAGGAAATCATGAGGGATGCACTTTTTCCTCCCATGAAAGTACTTGGAGACAAATTAAGAACTCATGAGATTTTTATTCCCGATGTGCTGAAAGCATCACGCGCCATGCATGCGGCGCTGTACGTTCTCCGCCCCATCATTTCCCACAGCAGTACTGCGCCGAAAGGGCTGGTGGTCATTGGAACGGTGGCGGGAGATCTGCACGATATCGGTAAAAATATGGTATCCATGATGCTGTCTGGTCACGGATACACAGTGGTGGATCTGGGAATCGATGTAACAAAAGAGCAGTTTGCAGAGGCCATCGTAAAATACCAGCCCGATGTTCTTGCTTTATCCGCTCTTCTGACCACCACCATGCCGGAGATGCAGAATGTCATCGAATACCTGAAAAAGAAAAATCTCCGGGACCAGGTAAAAATCACCATCGGCGGATCCCCTACGTCCATGGAATTTGCCCAGGAAATCGGTGCGGATGCTTATTCAGTCAATGTATTTGACTGCATCGATGCTATAGATGATCTGATCAACGGACATATCGGTATCCATTCGACCGCATACGAAATATAACAATCCGGCAGATATAATAATCAGATATAATAATCCAACCCTCTGCCATGATGGTTTTCGTAATCCGGAACCGGATTTTACCAGAATCCATCCTGATTTTACAGGATGGATTCTTCTGTTTTCAGGCCGGATTTTCTAATGACTTTTTCCTGCGGCTGTAATACCATTATTACATCAAAACCGAAACGGAACAGAGGATGAGGAGGAATCATTTTATGAGTAGACGTAAACATTTTACATCCATGGCGATTACGAATCCCGATGAATTAACCTACGGTATTGCACCGAAACCTTTTGTTACACAGAACGGCATCGTAATCGGCGGAGGCGATGTTTATCCTGAATTAAATTTCACATTACCGCCCATGAAGGTTAATGATGAAACCATCGGTAAAGCAAACAAAATTTACAAAGACATGATCGACGGAGTTCTGAAACGTGCTGCTGATCTGGGTCAGGACAAGGTGGTCGTTGAATTCGAAACCGTACCTGATTTTACATTAAATCCCCGCTACGGTCTGGAAACAACAAAGCTCCTGCTGGATGCGGAAAGAGAGGCTGAAGCCAGATACGGCATCAAATGTGCGCTCCGTTTTACACCCAATGATACCCGGGAAATGAGCCGCCCTCCCAAAATGAGAGAAGGCAAATATTACGATGACATGATGTACTTTTTTGAAGAGGCTGCAAAACTGGGTCCCGACTGGATTTCCATCGAGTCTACCGGCGGTAAGGAACTGAATGATGAAGGTCTGGTTAATGCGGATATCCGCCGTGTAATCTTTGCTCTGGGTGCATGCTCCTGCACGGATATGGAATTCCTGTGGGGCAAGGTATCCGACATCTGCGCAGGTACTAAAATGGCAGTCGGCGGCGATTCTTCCTGTGGTTTTGCCAATACCGCCATGGTTCTGGCAGAAAAAGGATTCATCCCCAGAACATTTGCTGCAGTTGTCCGTGTTGCTACGGTTCCCCGGGCGCTGGTTGCTTATGAAATGGGCGCTGTTGCTCCTTCAAAAGACTGTGAATATGTTGGTCCTTATATTAAGGCAATCACCGGTGCTCCCGTATCAATGGAAGGGCGCATGGCATCAGGTGCTCATTTATCACCCATCGGCAATATTGCCATCGCAAGTGCCGATCTGTGGTCAAATGAATCCATCCAGCAGGTAAGGCTGTTATCCGATATGGCTCCCATAGTTGGTATGGAACAGCTGATCTTCGACTGCCGTATGCTGAACACCGCTTCCCGGATGGGCCAGCGCGGTACCATGAGAGACATCATGATTGAATCCGATGCTCCTCTGGACGTTCAGGGCTATGTTCTGAAACCTGAAGTTGTCCTTCAGCTCTCCGAAGAAATTATCAAATATGAAGATGATTTCATGAGAACGAAGGCTGCAGCTGCCAAAACAGTAGAACTTCTCCAGGATGCCATCGACAACGGCAAGGTTGCATGTGCAGACAGAGATGCTGCATGGCTTGATATGATGGCCGATGCGATCGATGAAATCCCGGATGATAAAATGGAATTTTACGAAGAAATGAAAGACGAAATTGAAGACGGTGCTTTCCTTCCCGAAGGCTATGGTCTTGAATAGCAGAAGTGTTAAATAACCAGAAGTGTTGTGTGATAAAAGTTGTGAGTAACAGGAACAATTCTTCTAATTATAGTTTCTGATATACTTTATATAGGGAGAAGGGGGCAGATCCATGGTTAAAATCAGTATTATCTCCGGCTTTTTAGGTGCAGGAAAAACTACTTTTATTAAAAAACTGCTTGAAGAAAAATATTTCGGATCTGCCCCTGTCCTCATTGAAAATGATTATGGCTATCTGGGTATCGACAGTCTGGTTATGGAAAATTCAGGTGTGCAGATCCGGGAAATGAACTCAGGATGCATCTGCTGCAGCCTTACAGGAAATTTCGTTCTGGCACTGGAAGATCTGATCAGACAGCAGAATCCGGAACACATTATCATAGAACCATCGGGAGTCGGCAAATTATCTGAAATCCTGGAAGCACTGGATGATCTGGAGGTACCTTTTGAAAAACATCTTGTTCTTACTATTGTAGATGCCCGACGTTTTTACTACAACAATCAATATGTAAGTGAGTATTTCTGGGATCAGATAATAAATGCAGATGCCGTTATTCTCAGCAAGACAAAACACATGTCTGGAAAAGAACTGTCTTCTCTGTGCAGTTCCATTCATAACAAAATTTCCGATATGGAAGTAATCTGCGTTCCCTGGAGTATGGATTATCATTCTGTTCTGAACGAACTTTTCCAAAGCGCCAATTCCCCTTACGGCCATGGTTCTTCTGAACATGAACCTGAAAATAAAGTTCTGAATAAAAATAATAATCCTTTGGAAAACGCTGATAATCCTGATCTGAAATATATGATGCCTTCCGGTATGATTTCCCGTACAAACACGCAGAATGCCAAAACTGCCATGTCACCCTTCTCTTTTCCGGGAATCCGCCGAAAAAGGGCAGACGTATTTGAATCCTGGAGCACCGAAACATGTATTGAATACAGCAATCAGCGTCTGCACGAGATCATTGATGCTCTGGATCACAGCAAATACGGAGCAATTGTCCGCGCCAAAGGTATCCTTAATAATCCCCGGGGACCTGTTCTTCTGGATTATGTTCCGGGAGAAGGCAGGCTTTCTTCCATCGATATGGAAGAAAGCGGACGGATGCTCGTAATTGGAATGAACCTGAATCGTTCCGCACTGGAAAGATTATTCCTCACCTGACCTCCTTATTGATATCAGTCAGCTTTCTTGAATCCCATAAGTCAGGTTGAAACAAAATCAGCTTCAGCAGTATAATCAGTTATCACCATTTTTTCATTATGCTGCTGAAGCCATTTAATTTAAACTCCGTTGCTGAAACGATTCAATCCTGTATCGGTATTACTGCCTCACTATTCTTCATGCACTCGGAAAATACAATATCCTGATAATCAACCTTCTGTTTTTCTGTCAGTTCTTCCGATGGTGCTTTCCCTTCCTGAGCAGTATTTTTCTGCTTTATTAATTGCCTTTTTCCTTCTTTCACAAATTTCTCCAGCCAGATTTCCTCTTCAATATTCTTTTCCTTCATGGCTTTATAAATCACCAGACCGTTATCAATAAAAAAATATTTCTTTCCTTTCACGGTATCTTCCATATAAACAAACTGCCGGCCCATCCATTGATTATACTCCCTCAGATTTTTGCAAATATAACCTGTTTGCTCCAGCAAATCCCGATATTTCATGGCCGTTTCAAATCTCTCGTCTCGGGCAGCTTTCTTCATCTGCTTTTCCAGGTCTCCCTGAAACCTCTTCATAACTTCCGGATCGGAAAACAACTTTACCAGCAGCCCGGCTGTTTCCGCCCGCTCTTTCTCCTCCATTTTTACCGGTAGAATATGATATTCAAATTGAAGCTTTTTTCTTTTTTCCACAAAAGGATATAAATTCTGCATGGAATCTGCAAATTCCTGTACCCTGCTTCTGCTGCGGAACGGTCCGAAAGATGTCTCCTCTCTCGCATATGTAACTGTCAGAAATTTCCCCTTTTTCTGACCGGAAACAGTCTGATCAGCAACCGTCAGATAAACATAACGTTCATCATTCTTCATAAGCGCATTAAAATGCGGTCTGACCTGTTTGATCATCTCACATTCCAGAAGCATTGCCTCCAGATGAGTATCCGTAACAATATGATTAATATCATAAATAAAAGGTACCATCTTTTTTGCTTTCTCCCAGCGGGGTGATTCCACAAAATAAGAATAAACCCTTTTTTTTAAACACTTACTCTTTCCTATATATATGATACAGCCTTTTGAATCAAGCATCTGATAAATACCGGGTAATTCCGGTATATCGGATAATTTCTTTAAAACAGGCCTATTTTCTTCTGTTGTCCTATCCTGTCCCATAATTTTTTGTGCAATATCTTCCTTTCCACATTTCATCTTTTATATCCAGTGTCTTTTTCTTTATAATACAAAAAAGCAGCTGATCTTTCAATCAACTGCTTCTGTAAACACCTTATGGTTTTCCAAACAAATTGTATCTTCAAAACTGCATATTGCCTTTCGATCCTTCAGATCTTATCTGATCCTCAAACCTCTTTCTCTCCAAACCGGACCTTCTACCAGACTCTGGTCAAGCTGATGACCGATTAGTAGCAGTCAGCTCCATACGTTACCGTACTTCCACCCCTGCCCTATCTACCTCGTCGTCTTCAAGGGGTCTTGGATATCTCATCCTGAGGGGGGCTTCACGCTTAGATGCCTTCAGCGTTTATCCCTTCCGGACACGGCTACCCGGCCATGCCACTGGCATGACAGCCGGTACACCGGCGGTCCGTCCATCCCGGTCCTCTCGTACTAAGGACAGCTCCTCTCTGATATCCTACGCCCGCGCCGGATAGGGACCGAACTGTCTCACGACGTTCTGAACCCAGCTCGCGTACCGCTTTAATGGGCGAACAGCCCAACCCTTGGGACCTGCT
>JAXDZY010000041.1:0-27071 GCA_034086685.1 Lachnospiraceae bacterium | reverse complement strand
TTAGTCTCTGCACCGTTTTTAGCACCGATTGGTGTAAATTTGGTGTAAAGAGGTAAATTTATTCGGTTTGGAAAGTCCCGAAACCCGCATAAATACTGGGGTTTTCTTACTTGTCGTTCGGTAAGGACTTCATTGTGGGGAACAACAGCACATCCCTGATTGCTGCCGAATCCGTGAGCAGCATAACCATTCTGTCAATACCGAATCCGATGCCGCCTGTGGGAGGCATACCGATTTCCAGTGCGTGCAGGAAGTCTTCATCGGTGGTGTTGGCTTCTTCGTCGCCCTGTGCCAGTGCTTCTTCCTGTGCTTTGAAACGTTCTCTCTGGTCGATGGGATCGTTTAATTCGGAGTAGGCATTGGCCATTTCCCAGCCGTTCATGAAGAATTCGAAACGTTCTACGTATTCGGGGTTGTCCGGTTTCATCTTGGTTAAAGGTGAGATATCGGTGGGGTGATCCATGACAAATGTGGGCTGGATCAGGTGTTTTTCTGCGTATTCTTCGAAGAAGAGGTTCAGGATATCACCTTTTTTATGTCTTTCTTCATATTCAATATGATGTTCTTTGGCAACGGCTCTGGCTGCTTCCAGGTCGGGGATTTCATTGAAGTCCACGCCTGCATACTTCTTAACTGCATCTACCATGGTGATACGTTCGAAGGGCTTGCCCAGATCCATTTCGATTCCGTTGTAGGTGATGGTGGTGGTACCCAGTACTTCCTGTGCCACATGGCGGTACAGGTTTTCCGTCAGATCCATCATGCCGTTGTAATCAGTGTATGCCTGATACAGCTCCATCAGGGTGAATTCCGGGTTGTGTCTGGTGTCCAGACCTTCATTACGGAATACACGGCCGATTTCATATACACGTTCCAGACCGCCCACGATCAGACGTTTCAGGTAAAGCTCCAGGGAAATACGAAGCTTCAGGTCTTCGTCCAGTGCGTTGAAATGGGTCTCAAAAGGTCTTGCTGCTGCGCCGCCTGCGTTGGATACCAGCATGGGGGTTTCCACTTCCATGAAGCCCTGTCCGTCCAGATAGGTACGGATGGCACGGATGATCTTCGATCTCTTGATAAACGTATCCTTTGCTTCCGGGTTCATGATCAGATCCACGTATCTCTGACGATAGCGGATGTCTGTATTGGTCAGACCGTGGAATTTCTCGGGCAGGGGGCTCAGGCTCTTGGAAAGAAGCGTGATCTTCTTTGCTTTTACGGATACTTCGCCGGTGTGAGTACGGAATACTTCGCCCTCCACGCCGATCAGGTCGCCTACGTCCAGTTTTTTGAAGTCCTTGTAGGGATCTTCGCCCAGAATGTCACGGGCTACGTAAATCTGAATGTTGCCTTTCAGATCCTGCAGGTTGCAGAAGGAAGCCTTGCCCATGACACGTTTGGACATCATACGTCCTGCCAGGCTTGTTGTCAGTACTTCTGAAGGTTCTTCGCCTTCGGGAGTGTTCGCTTCCAGCTGTGCAAATTTCTCTCTAACATCTGCAGTATGATCAGTTACATTGTATTTTGTAATTTCATAGGGATTGCGGCCTTCTTCCATCAGGGTCGCAAGCTTTTCTCTTCTAACTTTTTTCAGCTGATTCTCATCCTGAGGCTTCTGCTGATTCTTTCCTTTATTCTGTTCTCCCATTATTCAAACCTCTGAATTCCAAGTATCTTATACTGAACAGTACCTGCCATTGTCGGAACATCAACCAGGTCGTTGGTCTTTCTTCCCATCAGAGCGGCACCTACCGGGCACTCGTTGGAAATCTTGTTCTCCAGGCTGTTCGCTTCGGCAGAACCTACGATTTTGTATTCCACCACTTCGTCAAATTCAACGTCCAGCAGTTTAACACTGCAGCCTACGCTGACTTTATCAATTGAAATCTCATCATCAGATACAACCTCTGCATTTTTCAGCAGCTGTGTTAACTCTGCGATTCTGGCTTCGATTTCTCTCTGCTCGTCTTTTGCTGCATCATATTCGGCGTTTTCTGATAAGTCGCCCAGTTCTCTGGCGATTTTAATCTTCTCAGCAACTTCTTTACGTTTGACATTAACTAACTCTTCCAGTTCTTTCTCATACCGGTCCAGACCGGCACGGGTAAGCATGTTCTTTCTAATTGTCTCTGCCATAATGATTGCTCCCTTTCTCAAAATCTAAAAAGCTCTGCATCTGTTCAGACCCGGCTGAAAAGCCTTATAAAGCTCTCCTGCCGGTGTTTCGGTTATGGCCGGAAGTCCTGATTCCTGCCGCAACTATGCAAAATTCATGGTTTATAATTATAACTCAATGTGTTTAAAATTGTCAACCTGTTATCTCAGTTCCTGATACAATTCCTGGTAAATTCAAGTACAAGCTTCTCAAATTCGTTGTAAGTCTGTGTCTGATTTACCTGAGCACGAAAAGCTGCGGAATCGGGGAATCCGGTGGTGTACCAGGCGGCGTGCTTGCGCATCTCCCGCATACCGATGTACTCTCCTTTCAGTTCGCACTGCAGTCTGGCATGACGAAGAAGCATGAGGCATACCTCCTCCAGCGTTTTTTTGGGAAGTACATCTTCTCCTGACAGCAGCCTGCGTATTCCTTCGAAAATCCAGGGATTCCCTTTAGCCCCCCGGCCGATCATTACCGCATCGCAGCCGGTCTCCCGCATCATGCGCACTGCATCCTGAGGTGTAAAAATATCTCCATTTCCGAATACGGGGATTTTTACAGCATCCTTTACCTGCCGGATCACATCCCAGTCAGCTTTTCCGGAGTAATACTGTTCTCTGGTTCTTCCGTGTACGGCCACTGCCGCCGCACCTGCATCTTCCATATATCTGGCAAATTCCGGTGCCAGTATTTCATCGCCGTAAAATCCTTTTCGAAATTTCACCGTAACCGGTTTGTGTACCCGCTTTACCATTTCCCGGACAATATCCGCCGCCAGCTGGGGATTTTTCATGAGAGCTGAACCCTCACCGTTGTTGACAACCTTAGGTACCGGACAGCCCATATTAATATCCAGAAACACATAAGGCCCGTCCTGAACCCGGGCGGCAATTTCTCCCATCAGCACAGGATCTGAGCCAAACAGCTGAAGTGCCACCGCTCCCTCTTCAGGAGCAACCGCCATCAGAGGTTCGGTATTGCGATTTTTATAGTGAATTGCCTTGGCACTGACCATCTCCGTATACATCAGTCCACAGCCCTGCTCCTTACAGAGGATACGATAAGCCTGATCGGTCACACCGGCCATGGGAGCCAGCGCCACGGGATTATCCAGAATAAAATCACCGATTCTCACTGATGTATCTTTTCTCTTATCCAAAACTGTCTCCGTTTTTTCTCCCATATTTCCTGTCATGCATCCTCGCCGTCATCTGCGCCATTTAAAAACATCATGCGGTAATACATTTCCAGGCTCTCCAGAAGCTCCAGCTTCTGCTCCTGCATCTGCTTTACCTTCAGCACACTTCCGATTTCGTCAAATAAATAATCACCCGGATCGCTGGTCACCTTAAGCTGCAGTGAACCATCCGGATCAAATTCCATGGTAAATATTCCTCCCACATCCTCCACAAACAGAACGCACAGAGCCTTCAATTCATCCTGTACCAGCTCGGGAAGATTATAAAATTTCTGATTCAGATAAAACTTCTGCGTATATGAATTTGCGCCGCATAAAACAACATTTTCTTCCATACTCTATCTCCAACCTGATTATACTGACAGCCTGATTAATTTCATAACTGATTGCATCTGCAGCCTGTACTGTCTCCGGTTTTCTGCCTGACTGCCAAAGCAGCAGCAGAATCTGCAGGCTTTCAGTTACACATATCCGTATATTCCCCGGACAGATACTTCACCGGAAGAAATCGCTTCCTTCGTGCCGTCTTCTTTTTGTATCATCAGGGCACCGCTTTCGTTGATTCCTTCTGAAATACAGGTAAATGAACCTGCTCCATCCGAAATAACAATCTGCTGGTTCCGGTTTATCAGATGATCATTGTAGGCATCTTTAATACCCGACAGATTGCCTTTCTCCAGAAAATCTTCATAATATTTCTCAAATGAACGGCAGACAGCAGCGGCAAGTGCCGCGCGATTGACCTTTGAACCGGTCAGCATGAACAGAGAAATGGCTTTTTCACAAAGTTCCTCAGGAAAATGATTGTTATTCACATTAATTCCGATTCCGGGAACAATAAAACTGATCCGGCCTTCCTCCATGCTCATCTCCGTCAGAATGCCGCAAACCTTTTTCCCCTGAACCACCAGATCGTTGGGCCACTTGATCTGTACCTGTACACCTGCACTATCTTCAATTGCCTCCATTACAGCCATGGCGGTAACCAGCGTTACCATGGAAGCCTGTGCGGCAGGAAAGGAGGGCTTCAGAATCATGGACATCCACAGACCGCAGCCTGCTGGTGACGTCCACACTCTTCCCAGACGCCCCCGCCCCCGCTCCTGACAATCTGCCACCACAAGTGTTCCTTCCGGTGCCCCGCCGTCGGCCAGGCGTTTTGCCTCCAGATTGGTGGAATCAATACTGTCATAATAATGAAGATTCTTACCAAGCCACCTGGTTGCCATATGGCGATTCAATTCGTGAGCGGAAAGGATATCGCCGCACGCTTTTAAACAGTATCCCCTGTTTTTAACAGCGTCAATCACGTATCCTTCCTCCTGCAGCTGGCGGATGTACTTCCATACAGCTGTCCGTGAGACACCCATCATTTCACACAGATACTGACCGGAAATATAATCATCCGCATCCTGCAGAATATTTAATATTTTTTCTTTCATCCGTCATAAATCCCTTTCTTTACAGTCCCGTTCATATAATCTTTCCTTTGGACTTTCTTTATCCCCAGATGCTGATTCCGCTGATAATAGCCAGTATCAGAAAGAGTATTCCCAGTATCAGCACCGCAAAACCGGAAGCCGGACGGTTTCTGCCGGGCTGGAAACGGTTCATGCGGGCATAGGCACTGGTAAAATTCAGGACTGCTGCCAGAAAAAAGATAATCGGATAACATTGTGTATTATGCATGGGCCTGAGAAAAACGATGACAGCCAGCACAATAATTGCAATACAGATTCCGATATGAATAAAATCCACAATCATATTAATCATGCGCATACTGTTCTTTTTTTTATTCATAAACACCCTTCTTTCCTGTATTACAGCTGTCTTACTGATTATTCTCCGTCCATCAGTGTCGCATACATGATTGCTTTAATGCTGTGCATGCGGTTTTCTGCCTCATCAAATACCACAGACTGCGCGGATTCGAATACTTCATCTGTCACTTCCATCTCGGAAATGCCGAATTTCTCACCCATCTCTGCTCCGATTTTTGTCTTCAGATCATGAAAAGCAGGCAGACAATGCATAAAGATCGCGCCATCTGCTGCATTGGCCATACATGCCGCATTCACCTGATAAGGACCCAGTTCACGGATACGTTCTTCCCATACTTCATCCGGTTCACCCATGGATACCCATACATCTGTGTAAATAACCTGTGCATCTTTTGTTGCTTTCATCACGTCTTCTTCCAGAGTGATGGTTGCACCGGTCTGTGCTGCAATATCACGGCAGGTTTTTACCAGTTCTTCACCCGGGAAATATTTTTCCGGTGCACAGGCAGTAAAATGCATACCCAGCTTCGCGCAGGCAACCATCAGAGAATTACCCATGTTATAGCGGGCATCACCCATGTACACGAATTTCACACCTTTCAGATGTCCCAGATGCTCGCGGATCGTCAGCATATCGGCAATCATCTGTGTGGGATGAAATTCATTAGTCAGACCGTTCCACACAGGAACCCCTGCATATCTGGCCAGTTCCTCAACAATTTCCTGACCGAAACCACGGTACTCGATCCCGTCATACATTCTTCCCAGTACACGTGCTGTATCTGCGATACTTTCCTTTTTGCCGATCTGAGAACCGCTGGGATCCAGATAAGTACAGCCCATACCCAGATCAGATGCTGCTACTTCAAATGAGCATCTTGTTCTTGTACTTGTCTTCTCAAAAATCAGTGCAATATTTTTTCCTGTCAGGCATTTATCCACCACACCTGCTTTTTTCTGTGCCTTTAATTTTGCAGACAGATCAATCAGATATTCTATCTCTTCCGGTGTATAATCTAAAAGTTTTAAAAAATTACGTCCCTTTAAGTTCATGATTTCCTCCTGTAAATATTTTATGTAATAATCTTTTATCAACAAAACAGAGGCCTGCCGCCAGTACGACAGACCTCTTCAGGTCAGCTGCAACCTCAGTTTATACTATATCAGTTCTTTTTCAGAACTTCAACCTCTGAATTGCAATATATTGCTGTTTCTGCAGTTTCAGTTACTGCTCTTTGATGACTTCCGTGATGGATTTTGTCAGACCGGCAATTCCCTGAATCTCGGAAGGAATAATAATCTTGGTTGCCTTGCCGTCTGCCGCTTTCTCAAATGCTTCGAGACTCTTCAGCTGAAGAACCGCTGCATCCGCGCCGGCTTCTTTCAGGAGACGAATACCCTCTGCCGTTGCCTGCTGTACTTTCAGAATAGCTTCAGCTTCACCTTCCGCTTCACGGATCCTTCTTTCCTTCTCTGCTTCTGCACGAAGGATTGCTGCCTGCTTCTCTGCTTCAGCTGAAAGGATCGCCTGCTCTTTCAGACCTTCTGCCACCAGAACTGTTGACTTTTTCTCACCTTCTGCCTGCAGGATCTTCTCACGGCGCTCACGTTCCGCCTTCATCTGTTTTTCCATGGAATCCTGGATCTCTCTGGGTGGAATAATATTTTTCAGTTCCACACGATTCACCTTGATGCCCCAGGGATCGGTAGCTTCATCCAGAGCAGAGCGCATATGGGTATTGATCAGTTCACGTGATGTCAGTGTCTGATCCAGCTCCAGATCACCGATAATGTTACGAAGAGTGGTTGCTGTCAGATTCTCGATAGCCATCAGCGGATTCTCCACACCGTATGCATACAGCTTGGGGTCCGTAATCTGGAAAAATACAACCGTATCAATCTGCATGGTAACATTATCCTTGGTGATAACCGGCTGGGGAGGAAAATCCACAACCTGTTCCTTTAAATTGATCTTTCTTGCAACCCGGTCAATAAAAGGCACCTTAAAATGTACACCTACCGACCATGTGGTCAGATAACCTCCCAGTCTTTCAATAACCATGGCCTTGGCCTGCGGTACGACCGTAACACAGGATGCCAGTATGACAACCAGAAAAATAATGAGAATTAAAAATCCTATCCCTTTCATAACTATACCTCCTGAATATGTTTTTTCACAATCAGTTTCACGCCTCTGATTTCCATAATCTCAACCTGTTCACCCTGAACAAAGCGGATCTGATCATCTGTGCTTCGTGCTGTCCAGATCTGGCCATTCACGCTGGCCTGACCTTTATTCTCTACATTGTTGATATCTTCCGTAACCACTGCAATCCTGCCGACAAGACTCTCCACATTAGTCTTTACCGTACGGCTGTTCAGATATTTAACAGCTACAGGTCTTGTAAAATACAGAAGAATAAGTGAAACCGCAATCAGCACCAGCAGCTGTACAAACAAATTACCGCCCAGATTTGCCGCAGCAAATGCAGCCAGAGAACCGGCAGCAAACCATATGGTTGTCAGCCCCATGGTAGCAAGCTCAATACCAATTAATAATACGCATATCAGCAGCCAGTAAATTGCCTCCATATTGTTCTTCCTTTCCTTCAGGATATACCCGAATATTTATTAACTTTATTGTAGCATTAATCAGAAACAGAAGCAAATAAATAATTATTACGTATATGTGACAAAACTATAACTCTTTTTGCAGAAAATTACCATTTTCCGGCACATAAAAAACGGCATGCTCTGCTGCACACCGTTTTTTATGTATCAGATTTCTCTGATTATCTGTATTCTTTTTTAGAAGAAGCAATTATCTCCGATCACAACCGAATTGCTGTGAGAAGAGGGATCCGTAGCCCATACGGCACGGAACTGTAATCTGCCTCCGATATTATTACTGCCTGCCAGAGCTGCTTTAGCAGCTTTGATACAGGTACTGCTGGGACCTGAAAGGAAACGGTTCAGTGCTCCGCTCGTTACAGTACCGAACTGTCCTGACTGGTAAATAACACCGCGGATACTGTTCGGATAAGATGAACTGTGTACACGGTTCAGAACCACATTGGCAACTGCAAGGCAGTTCTCATAATTGGTTCCTGCTTCATACTGGCAGAGAGCCGCCAGCAGAGTTACATCATCTGATGCTGCGGAGTAAGATGAACCCCTGTCTGAAGATGAATTTCCCGAAGAGCTCTTTGATGAAGAACCGGAAGACTGAGATGCAGCTGCTTTTGCTTCTGCAGCTTCTCTTGCTGCCGCTTCGGCTGCTTCTCTTTCTGCCTGACGCTCTGCTTCTTTTTCTTCGGCAAGTTTTACGTATTTTTCCAGAGTTTTAATTGATACCGCTTCTCCGGCACCATCTTTGATTTTAACATAATCGGCACTTACATAACCTTCCAGATTAGTGGTAAAACGGATCTTCACCCATTCTTTTCCTTCGGAAATAACCATGAAACTGGTTCCTTTCTTCAGGACAGCTACCACATCGGCGTCTGTGCCTGCACTTTTTCTGAGGTTTAATGATTTAGCAGTTACTGTTGCTACAGAAGGTTTGATTTCATCCAGAAGAGCGTCTGCTTTTTTGCCTGTCTGTACATAATCCTTGCTGACCCAGCCTTTTACGCCGCCGGAACTGATCTTATACCAGCTGCCTTTTTCACCGGTGACTTCGGCAGTACATCCTCTGAATAATTTACCCACAACATCTGATTTCTCATCAGGCTTTTTCCTGATATTAAGGGAGTTTTCTACATCCGCTGTGAGAATAATCTTCTCTGTTTCAGCAGCTTGTGCTTCTTTCTGATCATCAGTTTCTGTCTTCTGCACTGCTGCAGAATCCTTCTCTGTTGTATCAGCAGCTTTTCCGGAACCTGTTGCTGTGTTGTCCGTCCGGATATCAAGATCACCTGATACTACGGCGGCAATACCGGCAACTTCACGGTTTCCGTTCAGGTTTACCATGTCGTCTGATGCTATATTCTCCAGAATGCTCAGTTCCAGGACATTGCCTGCACTGGCAGTGCTCATCTCATAAACCAGTTCTTCTTTTACAACCGGTTCACAGGGATTCGCCAGGAAGAAACATCCGGCAAGACAGGTAACCGCTGCAGCTTTCACTGCTACTTTACCAAGCTTTGTCATAAATTCCTCCATTTAATATAAGCTGACAATTGTTGTTTCCATATTTTATTGTTTGGGTTTGTTGTTAACATTTTATTTAATTTATTACAAAAATGTTACGCTTATAATAACAAAGATTTACCCCTTTGTCAAGCGTTATTCGCCGCAATTTCTGTCATTTATAGTCCGTTCCATACATTTTTCATCAATTCCCAAGATGTTTTTTATCATTTTACGGTTTTTACTTCCGGATTGTACTGGATTAAATACATGAAAAAACAACATTTCTACTTGTTTTTTTGAGGATTTTTATAACATTTTCTGTAAAAAACTGCTTTATTTTGAGCTGCATGGGCATAAAAAAAGAAGTCCCGCATGACTTCTTTTTTCATTAACATTTCAGTAACAATTCGAAAAAACAGCCTGATCTCACAGCATCCCAATTAAGCTGAAAGCCTCTTACCTTCTTTGGCGGTGAACTTCATACATGAGAATTCCTGCGGACATGGCAGCATTCAGAGATTCCACAGCCCCCTCCATGGGAATCCTCACTTTCCGGCTGCAGGCCTGCGCAGTGCGTTCCGTCAGTCCATTCCCCTCATTGCCGATCAGTATAGCTGACGGCTCAGTATAATCCGGCTCATCGTAGGCAACAGATCCTTCCAGGTGTGCACCGTAAACCTGTATACCTTTCTGTCTGAACATGGATACTGTCTCCGCCATATCTTCTACATAAAGAAAAGGGACCCTGAAAAGAGAGCCCATGGTGGAGCGAATCACTTTGGGACTGTAAATGTCCACGGTTCCTCTGGAAAGTATCAGCGCTGTGATGCCGGCACCTTCGCCTGTCCGGAGGATCGTTCCCAGATTACCCGGATCCTGAAGATTCTCGACCATCATAAAAAACGGTCTGGCCGACATAGCAAGAATTTCATCCAGAGACCTGTCCTGTCTGCGAACCAGTGCCAGAATCCCCTGAGGAGTCCGTGTATCACACATTCCCTCAAATACCGAATCCTTTACACAGAAAATCTCCTTCTGTTCTGCCTTTTCCAGAATATGACGGGAATCTTCCCGTTCCAGAAAGCTTTCTGATATAAATACCTGCTCCAGCCTTTCCCGGGGTATCTCTTCAAACAATCGAATCCCCTCTGCCGCAAACAGGCCTGTCTCTTCTCTTTCACGCCGCTTTTTCTGGAGCTGAACCACCTGACGGATACGCGGATTAGAACTGCTGGTAATGCATGTCAGTGACTCTTTCACGCTTATTTACCCTCATAGCAGATCACGGATGCCACATCATAATTCTCCAGCTTCGCGCGTCCGTTGAGACCGGCAAGTTCCATCAGAAAACAGATCTTTACAACTTCTCCTCCCAGCTGTTCAACCAGCTTGATAATAGCTTCCACCGTGCCGCCTGTTGCCATAAGGTCATCGATGATAACAACTTTCTGGCCGGGTTTAATGGAATCCCTGTGCATCTCTATAACAGCCTGCCCATATTCCAGATCATATGCCATCTCCACAGTCTCGCAGGGAAGTTTTCCTTTCTTTCTGACCGGTACAAATGCTTTCCCCAGGTTATAGGCAATGGGAACACCGAAAATAAACCCTCTGGACTCCGGTCCCACAACCACATCAAAATCCGTATCCTTCAGCAGATCCATGATACTGTCAATGGACAGCTTTAATCCTTCCGGATCCTGCAGAACAGAAGTTACATCACGGAAAATAATACCCGGTTCCGGAAAATCCGGTATACTTCTTACATATGATTCAACACTTTTCATCCTTTGCCTCCTTAAAATATGTGCACACAGTGCAGTCATAAAAACATTTACGAAAATCAATCCTTCCGCTTCTGAAATTATAACCGTTCTCACACGATTATGCAATAAAATCCGAATGCAGGGTACAAAACAGCTTTAACCGTTATTTCGCGGTACATCGTAATGCCTGATAATAATCTGAAGAGATTTGACTCCCCGGAATTCATTCACATCCGGCTCATAAGCCAGCAGCAGTTCCACTCTGTTTTTCTGGCCGCCATACATACGATCCACCTGTTCCTGCCCGTAAGCTTCCCTTAGAAACTGATTAAAGGCTTCAATATCACCAAAATACAATCCGTCAATACGCAGGCCTTTACGGTCCCGGAGATTAAGCTTCAGTACATTGCGGTTGACACCCAGAATTCTGGCCTGATCCACCGTAAAACCTTTTTCGGCAAATAACGGATGCGGATTTCCGTTGCCATAGGGACTTAACATTTCCAGAGAACGAATCAGGGATTCCGAAAGATAACCGATGGGAAGCTGAATATCAATGTTCACAACAGGAATCAGGTCTTTTTCCGTCAGCCCGCTGTCCTCGTTCAATGCCTGTGCAAAAGGCTCAAGATTCTCATAAGGAAGAGAAAGACCACATGCCATGGCATGGCCGCCGAAACGGCTGAGATAATGTTTATGCCGGCTGACCCGGGCGAACATATCGTATGCCGGAATCGAACGTCCCGAACCCTTCAGACCATGTCCCGTATCTGTAACCACAATAACCGGTCTGTTATAATATTCCCGGATTCGTCCGGCAATAATCCCGGCCAGACTTTCATGACAGTTTTTAAGAAAAATCACCAGCACTTTCCTGGAAAGCATCCCCTGCTCCACCAGCTCCCGTGCCTGCTCCACACCTTTTGCTGTCATATCCTTTCTGGCATCATTCAGTTCCTTCAGCTCCTGCGCCATATCCGCCGCTTTCTCCGGATCCTGCTCCTGCAAAAGCCAGAGAGCTTTTTTGGCTGTTGACAGTCTGCCTGAAGCATTGAGGCAGGGGCCGATCACAAATCCGATATGATAAGCTCCGATCTGCTGCTGTTTCAGCTGATTAACCTCAATCAGAGCCTTCAGCCCCACATTATCCGTATGATGCATCTGCTCCAGCCCGTAACGCACCAGAATCCGGTTTTCATCCTTCAGTTCCATCACATCCGCCACTGTTGCCATGGCTGCTATCTCCAGAAATCCCCAGACATATTCTCCGGCACCTTTTCCTTCATCATACAGATCATACAAAACCTGCATCAGCTTAAAAGCCACCACTGCACCGCAGATTCCTTTAAACGGATAGAAACATCCCGGCTGCTTGGGGTTCACAATGGCCGATGCGCGGGGCAGCACATAACGTTTTTCCCCCTCCTCTTCCACAAAAGGAACTTCGTGATGATCAGTGATGATGAGTTCAATACCCAGAGCAGCTGCATATTCTGCCGGTTCCATGGCTGCAATCCCGTTGTCACAGGTGATAATCAGGGATACCTGCCGATCGGAAGCTTCTTTGATCAGGCGTTCGTTGATTCCATACCCATCCAGACACCTGTCAGGCGTATCCACATAAACATCCGCCCCCAGATGCTCCAGACAGCTTTGCAGAATGTAGCCGCTGCTGATTCCGTCACAATCAAAATCATTGGCAATCATGATTTTATGGCCGGCTCTGATATGATCAAGGATAATCTGTGCTGCCTTTTCTGCATCTTTCAATAAATGCGGATCATGCAGACGGCTCAGATCAGCATGCAGCCATTCATCCATCTCCTCATATGTTTCCAGTCCCCGGTTACGCATAAGACGCACCAGTACCGGATCCACACCCAATCTGCTGCCAAGGCCTGTAAAATCCGCCTTTTTCGTTGCCAGAATCCAACGCTCCATTCCCTGTTCCTCCC
Organism: Lachnospiraceae bacterium; assembly: GCA_034086685.1. Taxonomy (GTDB): domain Bacteria; phylum Bacillota; class Clostridia; order Lachnospirales; family Lachnospiraceae; genus TWA4. Next base: position 14,079 of record JAXDZY010000041.1, on the reverse strand, counting down.
TTAATTTCCGCCTGTTCCCCCGTCCGGTACCTGCCCGCTGCATATGCTGACACAGAAAATACGCAAAACACCGGCTTCTTTCAATTTTCTGCTGCAGGCTTCCATAGTACTTCCCGTTGTATAAATATCATCAATCAACAGTACAGTACGATACCGGCGCGGCACCTGACCGGATACTGCAAACGCTTCTGTAAGATTACGCAGGCGCTGCTCGTCATTCAGTTCTTTCTGAGGCTTCGTTTTTTTAACACGGAGAAGCAGATCACTGCACACCTCTGTATTCATGACTTCTCCCAGCTTTACTGCCAGAATTTCCGCCTGGTTATATCCGCGCATGCGGCGCCTTGCCGGATGTACCGGCACGGGTATAATCACATCCGGCCTCAGACGCTGCAGACGTGCTCCGTGTACACACATCAGTTCTTCTATATAATAATCCGCATACTCCCGGCAGTTATGGTATTTGAAATTCAGTATCGACTCTCCCATACAATGCTTTTCATAACCCGGCTTTCTTCCTTCCACCGGTTTCAGACTTCTCCTTCCATACTGAAAAAGACTGATTCCACCATCAAAGCTGCGCCTGTGTCCGGCACAGTCCATGCAGTATTCCGTCTCCATGCGTGAAAGTGCTTTTCCGCATTTCTTACAGACCGGTTCCCGTATCAGATAATATTTTCTCACAAATTGACGGCATTCAGGGCAGATAGTCTCCCCGTCCACCGGCACGATTTCATGACAGAACGGACATCTGCGGGGAAATAAAAGCTCCAGCACTGTGTTCATCCCGAAATTTCCTATAATGTATCACCCCTTAATATACCACCTCTGCTTTCCCGTATCCGCCTCTCCAGACCTGTATAGCGTTTCATCTTCCGGTCATTGGCAATCATGGCTGCAAATGTGTCCGGCTGTCCTACAATACACACACAGGATCTGGCGCGGGTAACCGCCGTATAAAGCAGATTGCGGTTCATCAGCATGGACGGACCTGAAAACAGCGGCAGGACCACTGCCGGATATTCACTGCCCTGGGATTTATGGACAGTCACTGCATAAGCCAGCTCCAGCTCGTCCAGCATCTTAAAGCCGTATGTTACCATATGCCCGTCCTCATATTCCACTTCCAGCTCCTCTGAAAATGTATTCATACTCCGGATAATCCCCGTATCTCCGTTGAATACTCCTGTACCGTTTTCCAGCACACAGCCTTTCCGGCCCCGTATCTCCCACTCCAGCTTGTAATTGTTCTTAACCTGCATGACCTTGTCACCGATACGGTAAATGGTACCTCCCACTTCTTTTTCCCGCTTGTCCGGTGCAGGAGGATTCAACCGGGACTGAAGCACTTCGTTGAGCTGTTCCACCCCCAGAGGGCCCTTCCTCATGGGAGTCAGAATCTGAATCTCTTCCGGCTTCGCCCCCACATAGCGAGGCAGTTTATCTTTCACCAGAGCAACACAGGACTCAATCACAGACTGAGGAGAAGTCCCTCTGATAAAAAGGAAATCTCTGCTTCTGGCCGCCGGATTGACAAATTCCCCTGCATTGATCTTATGAGCATTCACAATAATATCGCTCATGGCTGCCTGACGGAAAATCTTCTCAAGACGGACCACAGGAAAACACTCCGATTCAATCACATCCTTCAGCACATTGCCCGGACCGACACTGGGCAGCTGATCCACATCTCCCACCAGAATCAGTCTGGCCCCCACAGCCACTGCCTTCAGGAGAGCGTTCATAAGACTGATATCCACCATAGACATCTCATCGATAATGATTACATCCGCTTCCAGAGGATTATCCTCATTGCGCTCAAAAAATGCAGAACCGGCATCATCATCATCCATGCGGTTGATTTCAAGCAGCCGGTGGATAGTCTTCGCCTCACAGCCGGTGGCCTCCTGCATACGCTTTGCCGCCCGTCCCGTGGGTGCCGCCAGCACAACAGCGTACTCCTCTTCTTCAAAATACCGGATAATGGAACGGATAATGGTGGTTTTCCCGGTTCCCGGGCCACCGGTTACGATCATGAGACCGGATCGAACTGCTCCCATAAAAGCTTCCTTCTGCTTTGCCTCCAGAGTAATTTCAAGTTCACCTTCAATTACACTCAGTCTTTTTTCCAGCTCAGCTTCATCCTCCTCATAAGTTACATTCAGATCGTGAAGTCTTCCTGCAGCCTCCATCTCCGTATAGTAGTAGTAGTTAAGATATACATTTTTCCGGCCTTCCTCTTCCTTAACCACCAGTTTTTTATCCATCACCAGATTAACAAGGAATTCATCCACCTGTGGCATCTCTATTCCCAGAAGAAGTCCCGTATCCCGCACCAGATTCTCCACGGGAAGACAGGTATGCCCGGAACCGGCGGCCTGATTCATCACAAACAGCAGTCCGCTTCGGATACGAAAATCAGAATCTGATTCAATACCGGAACGCACTGCTATATTATCTGCGATCTTAAAACCCACACCGGAAATATCCTCTGCCAGACGATAGGGATTTGTCCGGATAATGCTGTAGATCTCATCCTTATAGGTCTCATAAATCTTAAGGGCCAGATTCAGACTGATTCCCAGCTGCTGTAAAAAAATAACAGCCTGCCGTCTGTCACGCTGACTGATGGTGGCTTCGGCAATCTTCATCGCCATCTTCTCACTGATGCCGCGAACTTCCGAAAGACGCTCAGGCTCTTCTTCCATAATCCGAAAGGTGTCTTCACGGAATCTGTCAACGATCCTTCCTGCAAGAGCAGGTCCGATTCCTTTTATGGCACCGGAACCCAGATAACGTTCGATGGATGCCACATCCTGAGGCTGCTTCACTTCCACCGATGTTACCTGAAGCTGTTCTCCGTACAGAGGATGCTCTGTCAGTCTGCCTTTTGCCTCTACATATTCACCTTCGTTTATGTAAAAAAGACTGCCCACCAGAGTCAGTGTGCGTTCTCTGGTGGACACCTCCATAACCGTATATCCATTCTCCGGATTTCTGTAAATCACATGCTCCACATATCCGGATATCTCTGTCAATTCACTCACAGGCTGAATTACTCTTCTCCTACTCCGTCGTTGGATAACAGTTCAATGTACTTACCTGTACCGATTGCAACTGCTGTCAGCGGATCATCTGCGATTGTTGTATTGATACTTGTCTTTTCCTGAATCAGAGTATCCAGACCATTCAGAAGAGAACCGCCGCCGGTCATGACGATACCTCTGTCAAAAATATCTGCTGCCAGTTCCGGAGGAGTTTTCTCCAGCACATTGTGAACAGCATCAACGATTGACATGGCAGGCTCTCGCAGTGCTTCCAGCGTCTCATCGGAAGTGATGGTAATCGTCTTGGGCAGACCTGTTACCAGATTACGTCCTCTTACTTCCATGGTAGCCAGCTCCGGTCTCTTGTAAGCGGAACCGATGTTGATCTTGATGTCCTCGGCTGTTCTTTCACCAATCAGCAGGTTGTGCTTTTTACGCATGAAACGCACGATAGCTTCATCAAAATCGTCGCCGGCAACCTTAACGGAAGTACTTACAACTGTACCGCCCAGTGAAATAACCGCAATATCGGAAGTACCGCCGCCTATATCAACGATCATGTTGCCGCAGGGCTTGGAAATATCGATACCTGCACCGATTGCTGCTGCCACAGGTTCTTCAATGATCTGCACATCTCTTGCTCCTGCTGAATAGGTAGCATCTTCCACTGCTTTCTTCTCAACTTCTGTGGCACCGCTGGGAATGCAGACGCTGATGCGGGGTTTTCTTAAAGTTTTTCTGCCTACTGCTTTTTTAATGAAGTACTTCAGCATCTTCTCTGTAACGGTGTAATCGGAGATAACACCCTGTCTTAAAGGTCTTACCGCAATGATATTGCCAGGAGTACGTCCGATCATCAGTCTCGCTTCTTCACCGATTGCTTTTACTTTACCTGTATCACGATCAAAAGCCACTACTGAAGGCTCTTTTAATACAACACCTTTTCCTTTAATGTACACCAGAATACTGGCTGTACCGAGATCAATACCAATATCAGTTGATAACATTATTATCCTCCCTCTTCTGACCTGAAAAATATCTTCATCTGTGTTTTCTGCATGTCAACATCGGCCTTATATGGACGCATGTTGACTTTTCACGCAAAAACACAACGATAATTAACAAAATATTACATGATAAGTATATCACGACATTTTTGGTTGTCAATTGCAAGTCCCGGATTTTAAAAAATTCTCATATTACTTATATTTTCTTTATATTTTTTCATATTTTTTAAACAACTTTTTCAGAAGATTCTGTATCATACCGGAAAAAGGCTTCCTGGTCTCAGTTTGGTGCATATCCTGCCGCTTCCACCAGGCGCTGCCCCTGACCGGAAATAATCCACTCCAGAAGCTTCTGTGTATTCTGTGAAACCTGTCCTTTGACCGCAGCGCAGTAAATGCGGTCTGCCAGAGGATATTCTCCTGATGATATGTGATCATTGTCCGGAAATACACCGTCTACGGACAGCAGGTTGATTCCCCGGTCCACACTGAGACTTCTCGTATGATACAGAAATGAAAATCCGATTGCTCCGCTTTCATTGGAATAGGTGGAAGCAGTCTCTGTAATCCCCTCCTCGGAATCCAGACACAATTCCTGCCGTGGTTCCATCAAAGGCACATTACCCATGAATTCCTTCAGGCGATCCTGAGCTCCGCTGCCTTTATTGCGCTGATAGGCAGCGATCTCCATGTCCATGCCCCCCAGCTCGGACCAGTTCACGGTTTTTCCTGAATAGATATCCCTCAGCTCATCCTGAGTAAGCTCTGTCACCGTATTGCTGCTGTTGGTAAAAAACACAAAGGCATCCCATCCAATGGGAATCAGTTCCAGCTCCAGTCCCTGTGCTGCAGCCGATTGAAGAATCTCTGACGAAGGTTCCTCTGAAAAGACAAGATCAGTTTTTCCTGAAAAAAGCTCTTTATAAGCTGCTTCCGTATTGGTGAAACGATACGGAGATCCTTTTTCGTTCAATTCCCCGATGGTCTCGGGATATATCATATTGACCACAGACGAATACAGCGGAAACAGGGAGGCGGAACCATTCAGTACCGGCAGATCTTCCGTCAGAACCAGTTCAGGTTCCTCATCCAGTCTTCCCAGCGCTGACATATCATTGAATGGCAGATAACGCTCCGTGTCAACACTGTTATTATCTGCTTCTGTCATGGATTCTATGTAATAATTCCTTCCATGACATGCTAAAGAAGCAATCAATCCTGATGTAAGAAGAAGCACGCTGCAGATCCTGCAGACAGTTCTGGCCCGCCTGCTTTTCACAAAAATACGGATCACCAGCGGAATCTGAGAACTGAGAACAATTATCAGAGCCACCAGCATATTGGTCTTGATAAAAAAAGCCAGACCGGCCAGCGCCAGTATCTCAACCAGTGCTGCTGCAATCAGAAATATAATCCTGCGCCTGCTGCCCTGTTTGTTCTCCGGCAGACTGTTTCTCACGCAAATACCTCCATAATTAAAAGAATATGGCACTCATTTTACCATTTTTCTTTTCACATTACCATAAACAAACCATTAAAAAGGAAAAAATTAAATAAAAAAAGAGGGAATTTTAAAAAATTTTTAAAACTTTCCCTCTTTTTTATTCCATACGCCGGCTATACCTGTTCCACACGCCCTGTCTCAACACATTCATAACCATCCATCTGCATGAGACGGCGACGGAATATATCAGACTGTATCACATAGATCATGCTCTGATAGGCAGGATGTTCCAGAAATCTGCTGTGAAATACCAGCTTCAGATCTGCTTTCTGAAGCGGTATGAATTCCAGATCCGGAAAACGTCTCAGTACACTGCTGCTTCCCACTGCGGCATCTGCCTGACCGCTGTCCACAGCCGCCGCCGCTGCAAGTGCCGAAATGTTCTCTCTGCTGCAGAATCTGACCTGCAGCGGATCTACACCTGCCTCTTTCATACATTTATCAAGAACGATCCGGCAGGTGCTTCCTTTCTCGCCCCTCATAACGCAGACATCTGATGATACCAGCCGGTTTACATCAATGATTCCCCTGGGATTCCCTTTTTTCACATACAGTCCGTAGCAGATCTCCGCCACCTGAACACTGGTCAGACTGATGCCCGGTACCAGATAATGCAGCGGATTATCCTGAAATCCTCTGGGGACAGGCACAAATGCCATATGTACTTTTTCAAAATACAGAGAATACAGACTATCATAAAAATTCAGCGAATGCTGAATCACAGGCAGACTATCCGGCTCCAGCTGAAAATAAGCACAGAACACTGAAATAAGTTCATCCTGTCCGCTTACGATCAGTCCGTTATTATGCTGCAGATAGTCTCTGGTACGCAGTATATTATCAGCTGCTTCTGCCATGGATACCGGCTGCACGGATGAACCTGCGCCATCCTGACCGGCACCGGAGACTTCTGCCGCCCGTACCCCCTCTGAACTCTGCTTCAGATAAGCATCCAGATCAGTCTTACTGATACGAATCTGCTTCCCGACTTTGGAAGAAGGCAGTCTGTTCTTTTTTATCAGGTCATACACCGTAGTCTTTTTTATTTTTAACAGATCCGCTACTTCCTGCGCTGTATAAAATGTTTCCATAAATTGCATCCTGTTCTTTTTATCTGTGATTCCTGCTCATTTTAAATAATACAGATTAATCGTCTACTCCAACCATAACATTGGATGCTTTAATCAAAGCGTAGGCATCTCCGCCCTCCTGAAGTCCCAGTTCTTCAACAGCAGCATTTGTAATAGTAGACGTAATCCTGTTTCCTCCTCCGATATCCAGAACCACTACTGAATTCACTGCGCCTTTCTGAATCTTTACAACTTTCCCTTTCAACTGATTTCTTGCACTGATTTTCATAAAATTTTCTCCTTCTTGTTATTATTTTATAATTTTATTATTTTTATTTTATCCATTTTAATACATTTTCTACATTTATGCAACTGTATCCTGTAATTCAGTAAAAATCAGCACTACATATATGTGAATAAAACCAAATAAAACTATTCTAAACCAATTAAAAAATGTACACTTTGAACATATTTCTATTGACAAGAAATATGTTTTACGTTAATATTGTATTTAGTACGAAACAGTTTTAAACAGTTTCAAACTTTATAAAACCGAATGATAAGGAAGGAGTAACCATGAAAAAATTTTATTCACGTTTCATTGCTGTCATGCTGGCTGCCATGATGCTGTTCACCGCATGTGGAAGCAGCGACTCCAAAAAAGACACTGCTGAAGCATCTTCTTCAGAAGCATCGACTACTGAGGCTGCACAGCCCGCTGAAACCGGCGCACCTGTTTCCGAAGATACCCTGGAAGAAACAGAAATTCATGTATTTATTGCAGCAAGCCTGAGTTCTGTCATGGAAGAACTTAAAACCATGTACAATGAAAAACATCCCGAAGTTACCATCACTTACAGTGCTGACAGTTCAGGTACTCTGCTGACTCAGATTGAAGAAGGTTTTGAATGTGATATTTTCTTCTCAGCTGCTCAGAAACAGGTAAACACTCTGCAGGATGAAGACAAGATGGTCATTGAAGGCAAACGCGCCAATGTTGTCAACAATCAGGTTTGTGTTGTAAAGGCAAAAGGAGCCGAAACAGCTGTAACCGGTCTTGAGGACATTGAAAAAGCATCCAGCATTGCTCTGGCAGACGGCAGCGTACCCGTTGGTAAATACACCCGTCAGGCTCTGGTAAATCTCGGCAAACTGGAAGCAGTTGATGATGTATCCACCATCACCACAGCTCAGGTTTCCGAAGCTCTCGGCGGCGTTGAAATCAGTGAACAGGGCAACGTAAGCAAGGTTCGTACAGCTGTTGTAGAAGGTTCCTGCGAAATCGGTACCGTATACTACTCCGATACATACGGCTTTGAAGATCAGCTGGATATCATCCAGATGGTTGATTACAGTCTGACAGGTGATGTTATCTACCCGATCTGCCGTGTCACCAACAAAGAAGCTGACGATGCTCAGACAGCCGCTGCAGATTCTTTCTATGAATTCATCCTTTCTGATGAAGCAACTGCTGTATTTGACAAATATCTATTTGACACTAACGTAGAAAGATAGTATGCTATTAGATAATCAGTTCACGTTTTAACCACCAGACAATTCGGAGAACTGGTTATCAGGTTTTCCGATGTTGTCATTTACAGGGCTCACTCTTTTCTGTGAGCCCTTTCTTTTGCATTTTACGACAGGATCATGCCATGCTGATCAGTTTTGCATGAGGACGATCCAACTATCCGCTGCAATATCATTAAGTTATAAGGAGCATATTTATGGAGGATTTACTGAATTTACTATCCACACTGGACTGGAGCCCGCTTTTTATTTCCCTGAAAACCGGTGTGGTTGCCACCATCATTTCCTTTTTTCTGGGAATATTCACCGCTGCCAGATTACTCCATGCCCGTCCCCGTGTCCGTGCGGTTATAGACGGCATTCTGACACTGCCCATGATCCTGCCTCCCACCGTAGCCGGTTTCTTCCTTCTGCTGGTTTTCAGCCTCAGAAGGCCGTTCGGAAGTTTTTTATATGACACTTTTGATATCAAGGTGGTTCAAAGCTGGCTTGGATGTATTCTGGCGGCCACAGTTATTTCTTTCCCGCTGATGTACCGTAATGCCCGCGCCGCATTCGAACAGGTGGATATCAATCTGATCTACGCAGGACGGACTCTGGGCATGTCGGAGACCCGTATATTCTGGCGTGTTGTTCTTCCTGCTGCCGGTCCCGGTGTGGCCAGCGGCACGATCCTGGCATTTGCCAGAGCTCTGGGCGAATATGGCGCCACCTCCATGCTGGCAGGCAATATTCCCGGAAAGACCGCTACTATTTCCCAGAGAATCGCCATGGTCATTCAGGATGGTGACTATGCTACCGCAGGCATATGGGTTACAATCATTATCATAATTTCATTTGTTATCATCGTTCTGATGAACCTGCTGGCAGGACGCAGCCAGCATAATATACATACCTGGTAAAACCGGCAGAAAGGAATTGCTATGTCGTTAGAAGTGCATATCACAAAAAAACTGAATAATTTTACTCTGAAAGCTGATCTGAGCAGCAATGGTAACTGTACCGGTATTCTGGGAGAATCCGGCTGCGGAAAAAGCATGTTTCTGAAATGCATTGCCGGTATCGAAACCCCTGACAGCGGGTCCATCGTACTGGACGGACGGGTTTTGTTTGATTCGGAAAAAAAGATCAACCTGCCTCCGCAGAAAAGAAATGTAGGATATCTTTTTCAAAACTATGCTCTTTTTCCTTCCATGACAATTGCTGAGAATATTGCATCGGGTATTCAGGCAGGCAAACACTTTTTCTCCCGTAAAGAAAAGGAACAGATCCGTACGGTGGTAAAGGAACAGATTGAACGCTGCCGGCTTCAGGGGCTGGAAAACCAGTATCCCTCCAGTCTGTCCGGCGGACAGCAGCAGCGTACTGCTCTGGCACGCATTCTGGCAGTAAATCCCTCCATGATCATGCTGGATGAGCCTTTTTCAGCTCTGGACAGTCATCTGAAAGAAGCCATGCAGAAAGAAATGCATGAAATCATCCGCAATTATCCCGGCAACGTGCTGATCGTATCGCACAGCCGCGATGAACTTTACCGTCTGTGCGACTCGCTTTATGTTATGAGCCAGGGAAATTTCATTAAAAACGGGGACATAAAAGATGTTTTTGCTGCCCCCGGCAGTGTAAAGGCCGCCATTCTCACCGGCTGCAAGAATATCACACCCATAAATAAGCTCAGTGATCATATTCTGGAAGCTCCTGAATGGGGACTGACCCTTACTCCTGCTTTTCCCATATCAGATGATATTACCCACATCGGCATCCGCGCCCATTATTTCCGGCCTGTTTCATCAGAACAAACGGCAGTCAATCTTTTTCAGGCCCAGATTGTATGGATTGAAGAACAGCCTTTTGAATATGATTATTATCTGCAGACAGACAGCGGAACTGAAAGCTTCATATGGAAGACCCATAAAGGGGCAGCTGCAGAATTAAAACAGGGTGACAGAGTAACCTTTCAGATTGCTCCCGAAGATGTCATGCTTCTTACAAAATGAATTTCAGGCAGTTTCATCCCGGAAACAGAACACTCCCGACAGAAAAACTGATCGGAACCCGGACATGACACGCACAGGAAAAAGACCTCTTCAGAAGATATGCATCTGCTGCAGAGGTCTTTTTTGCAGAACAGAAATCAGCCTCCGATCTGCGACATATTCAGATTATTCTCATCACTGATTTCATCTTCCAGAAAACGATGTCCTGCCGGTTTTTCATTGATTGTCCGTGTAATCAGTTCCTGAAGCTCTTCATCGGAAGCGCCTGTGCGCATGGGAATCTTCAGATCATTACCGGTATTATACTGAAGACAGGTTTTTAAAAAGCCCTGTGAGGTCAGGCGAACCCGGTTGCACTCGCTGCAGAATTTGTGGCTGATGGCACTGATAAAACCGACTTTGCCCTGAAATCCTTCAAAAGAATAATAGTGACATGGTCCATTTCCAAGCTTTCCTCCAAAAACCTCTGCTTTTCCGAATTTCTCCTCCAGCTGACCAAGAATTTCATTCTCACCGATAAAACGGTATTTTTTCCCGTATCCGATGGGCATCATCTCAATAAAGCGCACATGAATCCTGTGATTTTTTGCCAGATATGCGATTTCAGACAGATCCTGCCCCGGAAGTCCCATGGGAACACAATTGATTTTCAAAGAAATATCCGGGTATGCAAGTACCGCTTCGATTCCTTTTCTGACTGCATCCAGCTGATCTCTTCTTGTAATCTGTGCATACAGATCCCGATCCAGCGTATCAAGACTGATATTAATGCCGTCAATTCCTGCCTCATGAAGTTCCTCTATAAGCTCTTCCAGAAGAATCCCATTGGTAGTAAGTGTTACCTTTTCGATACCCGGAACTGCTTTCAGACGTCCCGCCAGTTTCGGAAGATCTTTTCTCACAAGAGGCTCTCCTCCTGTCAGCTTGATTTTTTTTAATCCGGTCTTTGCCATGATCTTACAGATTCTTACGATCTCTCCGTAGGTCAGAACTTCTTCATGAGATGTCATCTCCAGCCCTTCCTCCGGCATACAGTACACACAGCGCAGATTGCAGCGGTCAATTACGGAAATCCTCAGATAATCGATCACTCTCCCATACGAATCTATCATTGTTATATTACCTTTCCCATCTATATATTATCTGTTGCAGCCATTTTACAGAAGATATCCCTTCACCAGTGTTCCCGGTTCCATGGCAGGGCTTCCCTGAGGAATCTCCGCAATTACATTGCATCCGTGCAGCGGGTGAAGAATACCATTTCCCTGTGAAGGCGTTACACTGATATATGCTTCCCCATCCTGTATTACCAGTCTTCCCGGCAGGAAACGGCGGACAAAGTTCTTTTTGCTGAATCCTTCCAGGAGACGGATCCGACACTGCTCCAGCTCATATTCTTTTCTTCCGCCCAGTTTACGCAAAGCAGGAATTCCAATCATAAAACATGTCATGGCTGCAGCAGAAGGGTTTCCTGACAGACTGATTACCGGTTTTCCTTTATAAAAGGATGCGAGAAAAGCACCTCCCGGTTTCATCTGCATCTTCCAGAAAAGCACGTCTGCGTTCAGGATCTCCATGCTTTTCTGAAGCATATCATAATCTCCCACTGATACACCTCCTGTGGTGAATACCATATCGGATTCCCGGCAGGCCCGGTCCACCGCCTGGGCAATCAGATCCGCATCATCCGGTACGATTGGCATCATCTTCACCAGCGCACCATTTGCTTCAAGAAATGCTTTTAATGTATAGATGCTGGAATTACGGATTTTCCCCAGTGGAATGGGGGCATCAATGGGAACCAGTTCACTGCCGGTACTGATCAGTGTAACCTGCGGTTTTTTATAAACCGGTACCCGGTCAAAGCCAAGACCTGCCAGAATACCAAGATATGCCGGAGAAATAACTGTTCCATCGGATAATACAGGATCACCCTGACTGATATCTTCTCCCACCGGTACCACATTACAGTTTTTTCTGTACGGATGTGTCAGGCGCAGAGTTTTTTCATCCGCCTCAACCACTTCGTATTTTTCAATGGCATCTGCTCCTTCCGGTACGGGAGCCCCTGTCAGGATTTTTACTGCCTGCATACTCCCCACCGTATGTTCCGGCGCCTTTCCTGCAGGAATCTCTTCAATAATCTCAAAGACTGCCGGATTATCCGGTGAAGCATCCGCAGTATCCTCCGCCCGAAACGCATATCCGTCCAGCGGCGACCGCCGAAAAGGAGGGATATTCTCCGGTGAAATAAGATTTTCAGCAAGAATCCTTCCGCACGCATCCGCAGCAGGTATCATCTCTTTTCCCAGACATCCCAGACGGTCAATAACCAGCTTTAATCCTTCCTCAATACTTACCCCTTTTAACATCATTTCCCTTTCCTCTGTAAAATATTTTTTCGCAGCAGTTCAGCAAAGCATGAATATAATTGAAAATACCCGCTGAACTGCCATATTTTAACGTATAGTTTTTTATCACATCAGGTTTATTCGTACCGTTCAATCCATATTCAGCTAACAAAAATCAACATATGTCTTATTGATTTTTTCTATATTTTATCACAATTAGACAATTTTTACAACATTTTCAGGTTCAAAACCTGTCAAGTATTCATAATATGCTTACTGTTCAGAGCCAGGCAGATTTGCAAAAAAAACTGCATGGCGATAAAACACCATGCAGCTTTTTCTGCCGCTCCGGCCGGACAGCGGATTTGTTATCCGGCCGGAACATCATATATCGTTACACTGTCATCACAAACTTATCAAACTTTAGTACTGGCAAAGTTCACACTCGTAGTCTGCCTTCTCAACTTTAACAGCTGTTACTTTATATTCAGGTGTCTTGGAGAAGTCATCCAGGTGATCGCCTACCAGCCAGTTGGAGTTACCATCCAGGAAGTGGAAAGGCATCCAGCACTGACCGGGTTTACACTTGTCAGATACATCTGCGTAAGAAGCAATCTTGCCTCTGGGTGAAGATACATATACTCTTTCGCCGTCGGCGATACCCAGTCTGGCAGCATCTTCCGTATTCAGCTCGATGAAAGAATGAGGTGCGATCTCATTGATCTCAGGCTGCTTGCCGGTCATGGCAACAGCATTGTAGTGATACAGAATACGTCCTGTCATCATAATCAGAGGATATTCTTCGCTTACCTGCTGTGTTGAAGGCTGATATTTTGCAGGATAGAAGTAACCAAGACCTCTTGCAAACTTGCCAACGTGCATGATCGGAGTACCGGGGTGTTCCTTGGAAGTACAAGGCCACTGGAGACCACGTCCGCCTACTTCCGGGCTGTCCAGTCTTTCATGACTGATACCTGCGAAGGAAGGTGTTACGGAAGCGATTTCATCCATGATCTCTGCAGGTGTCAGAAGCGGCTGAGGATAGCCCATACGCTGCATGATCAGAGTGAAGATCTCCGTATCGGGTTTGGTACCGGGGATGCTGATTGCCTTACGTACACGCTGCACACGACGCTCTGTATTGGAGAAAGTACCTTCTTTCTCAAGATAGGAACGGCCGGGCAGGATAACGTCTGCATATTTAGCGGTTTCTGTCATAAATAATTCATCTACTACCAGGAAATCAACGCTTGTCAGCGCTTTGATTACATGATTGGTATCAGGGTCGGTAACAACCGGGTCTTCACCGAAGATGAACAGACCTTTGATCTTGCCTTCAATCATGTCATGGAAACATTCGGTAGCCATACGGCCGGGCTTATGGTTCAGCTCAGTTCCCCATGCCTTTTCGAATTTTGCCATAACGTCGGGATTGGCAACCTTCTGATAACCGGTGAAGTCAACAGGAGATGCACCCATATCGCAGGCACCCTGTACGTTGTTCTGACCACGGATCGGGTTAACGCCGCAGCCTGCTTTACCAATCTTACCAACCATCATAGCCATATTGGAC
>JAXDZY010000012.1:0-27649 GCA_034086685.1 Lachnospiraceae bacterium | reverse complement strand
CAGACATCTATGATATTATTATTTTGGATGTGATGCTCCCCAAAATGAATGGATTCGATATCGCCAAAAAGACCCGGCAAAAAGGGATTCGTACGCCCATACTGATGCTGACGGCAAAAAGCGAACTGGATGATAAAGTGGTTGGTCTGGACAGCGGGGCGGATGATTATCTCACAAAACCTTTCATGACAAAGGAACTGCTTGCAAGAATCCGTGCTCTTGGCAGACGAACGATCAATTCGTCAGATGGTACGCTGACTTTTGGAGACATAAAGCTTGATACCGGAAAGGCTGCTCTGATTTGTACATCAAACGAGCAAAGCGTCCGTTTGAGTGAAAAAGAGTATAAGATCCTTGAATATATGATTTCCAATCAGGGACAGATACTGACCCGTGAACAGCTGGCGGTGAAGATCTGGGGCTTTGAGAGTGAAGCGGAATATAACAATGTGGAAGTATATATGTCATTTACCCGCAAAAAGCTGGCTTTTGTAGGGGCGAAAACCGTCATAAAAGCAGTACGCGGTATCGGATATGAATTGAGGTGTGAAGATGTTTAAGAAAACAAGGATAAAAATTGTTGCTTCTATTATGGCGATTCTTATTTTTGTCTTTGCCTCTATCCTGGCATTGATCTACGGATCCAGCTATTATGAGACAATGAACGGAAACAGGGAAATGCTGGAGTCCCATGCGGAGTTTTTTTCTCTTACGGATATTTCCGATAATTACAAAGAAAATGATCTGGGACCGGATATTGGAAATCTCGTGAAAGGTGAGCCAAAGCCTGGAATGTCCGGGAAAAAGGATTTCAGAGACAGGGATGAATACAGACTTTCCTCTTTCTATTCGGTGGTTATCTCCCAGGACGGCAGTATGCTTGTAGCTGAAAACAGAAATGAGATTTATTCCAATGAAGAATTGCTGGAACTTGCCGGTGAGGTCAATGCAAAAACAGACATCAGCGGAACCATAGGAAGCCTGATGTATTTCAAGGCAGATAAAGGAGATTACACTCTGGTTGCTTTTCTGGATAATAGTCTGAACCAAAAAAGTATGTCGGCATTACTGAAGTACACCCTGTATGGCGGGATTCTTGCCATTGTCGTGTTTTTCTTTCTGTCCGTTTATCTTGCCAGAATGATCATCCGTCCGCTGGAAGAAAATCACAATAAGCAGAAGCAGTTTATTTCCGATGCCGGGCATGAGCTGAAAACCCCGATCTCGGTGGTCAGTGCCAATGCGGAACTGTTAGCAAGAGAAATCGGAGAGAATCAGTGGCTTGCGAATATACAATATGAAAATGAGAGAATGGGAGCTTTGGTAACCCAGCTTCTTGATCTCGCCCGTATGGAAAATGTAACGCCGCAGATGGAAACAGTGGATTTCAGTCATCTGGTAAACGGTGAGACATTGCCGTTTGAAAGTGTGATATATGAAAATGGAATGGTGCTCAACTGTGATATTCAGGAAAGAATCCTGGTGCACGGAAATTCCATGCAGCTGAAACAGATTACAGCGATTCTTCTGGATAATGCAGTGAAGCATTCTCCGGTAGGCGGTGAGATACTGCTGACTTTGAAAAAAGAGCATGGACGGGCAATTCTTTCCGTGCTTAATGATGGGGATGAGATTCCTGCCGAGCAGTGTAAGCATCTTTTTGACCGTTTTTATCGGATGGATGAAGCACGTAACGGGGATGACAAACATTACGGTCTGGGACTTGCGATCGCCAAGGCCATCGTTATCGGACATCATGGCAAAATCGAAGTAAAATGTTATGATGGAAAAGTTCAGTTCCTCATCAGTCTTCCGGCTGAAAAACAGCAGATAAAAATTTAAGATTCTTCAATTTTTCTTCAATCTACCTCCTGTACTATGAGTTCATCAAAAGTACAGGAGGTTTTTTTATGAGTTTCCAAACCGTTTTTAAACGTTATGAAATCAAATATATGCTGACACAGGAACAGAAGCAGAAAGTTCTGCAGGCGATGGAGCCTTATATGGCGCTGGATGAATACGGACGCACCACGATACGCAATATTTATTTTGACACCGATAATTATCGGCTGATCCGGCGTTCCATCGATAAGCCGGTTTACAAGGAAAAGCTTCGTGTCCGAAGTTACACACAGGCAGATGCCCGCAGCACTGTGTTCGTTGAACTGAAAAAGAAGTATCAGTCCGTTGTCTATAAGAGACGAATGGCACTCCCGGAGCTGGAGGCAATGAGGTGGCTTAAGAAAGAGAAGCCCTGTCCGAAGGATACCCAGATCTCCAGGGAAGTAGAGTATTTCCTTTCGTATTATCGGACACTTCGTCCGGCGGTATTCCTGTCTTACGAGCGTGAGGCATACTATGAGAAAAATGGCGGAGATTTTCGGGTGACTTTTGATGATACGATCCTGTGCCGGCAGGAGGATCTGTCCTTAACGTCAGAGGTGTATGGTACGCCGCTGCTGCCGGAAGGAATGGTTCTGATGGAAATTAAATGCTCCGGTGGTATGCCATTGTGGATGACCCGTGTTCTGTCGGAACAACGTATTTATCAGACGTCGTTCTCCAAGTATGGAACGGCATACCAGACCATGATTTTTCCCAAAACAAAGAGTGTAAACACAAATAAGAATAAGGAGGCTGCTTAAAATGGAAAGTTTATTCAGAGGTTTATTTGATTCTGAGCTCACAACGGTCATCAATGTGACCGACTTTATGTTATGTCTGGGCCTTTCCCTTGTGCTCGGTCTTATCATGGCTGTCAGTTATATGTATCGTACCCGTTATACCGAAAGCTTTGTTGTAACACTTGCCCTGCTCCCTGCAGTCGTCTGTGTTGTGATCATGTTGGTCAATGGGAATGTAGGAACCGGTGTTGCAGTGGCCGGAGCCTTCAGTCTTGTCCGCTTTCGTTCGGTTCCGGGAACAGCAAAAGAGATCTGCGCGCTGTTTCTTGCGATGGGAGCCGGTCTGATATCCGGTATGGGGTATCTCGGTTTTGCGGTTCTGTTTACATTGGTTATGTGCGGAATGTTTCTTCTTTATGACAGTCTGGATTTTGGAGCAGGAAAAAAGAAAGCTCTGTATAAAACGCTGAATGTTACGATCCCGGAAGATCTGGATTACACCGGCGTCTTTGACGATATCTTCACCGAATATACCATGGAGCATAACCCTTATATTCCGGAAGAGAGTGCAGCAGGGCAATATGTAATCGTAGAGCTTTCAACGGATTACACGACGACCGGTTATGGCGGTTCAGGAACAGGTGATGGTTTCGGTGGAGACCATGATCGGGAGATGGGCTCAAGTGGTGATTTCAATGAGAATGAGAGACCGGAGGAGGATTTTTCGGAAAATAACAATGAACAGCCATCAGGAAGAGGAGGCTTTTCGGAAACTCCGAGCAATCAGCTCACTGTAACTTTGACTCAGCAAGGTGAGATCACATCAACAGAAGGAGCAGCACTTGCTATTTCGGAAGGTGAAATCACAACGGAATATAGTGAGAATGTGAATTTACTGGTTGAAGATTTTGAACAGTATGTATTTACTGCTTCTGATGGTGTGGAGTTGATGTACAACCTGTATCTTCCGGAAAATTATGAAGCAGGTGAATCCTACCCTATGATCATTTTCATGCCGGATGCGACAGGGGAAGGAAATGACGAGTATAAGACCTTAACAGAGAGTCTGGGTGCTGTGATATGGACAACTGATGAGAGTCAGCTAAACAATGAATGTATTGTATTGGCACCCCAGTATGTGGATAATAACGGAGATGATCCAACATATACGATGGAACTGATCAACGATGTATCTGACAATTACAAGGTGGATACTTCGAGATTATATCTTGTAGGTCAGTCATCAGGAACGATTCGTTCCATAAAGCTTATGATAGATTATCCGGAAACTTTTGCTGCAGCAATGCTTGTGGCAGGTCAGGCAGATGAAGAATATGTGGATAAGCTGCAGGAGCTTTCTAATCAAAATATCTGGATGATCTGCTCTGCCGGTGATGAAAGAGCATACCCTGGAATGACAGCCATTGCAGAAGCTGTTGAGACATGCGGAACAGATGTAACAATCGAACAATGGTCCGCAGATTTGAGCGATGAAGAGCAGGAAGCATTGGCTTTGCAGATGGCGTCATATGGCACTTCCATAAATTGGACGGTATTTGATGCAGGAACGGTCATGGAGGATGACGTTGAGGCTACGGCAGCAACGGAACATATGAATACCTGGAGAGTGGCTTATGATCTGGATACCATTAGGGAATGGTTGTTTTCAAATGCACTCGATTGAATGCAAATTTAAAATTCTGTCTTAATTTAATAACTGGCTGATTTGAATCTGACTTTGATTCAGAGCTATTTGAAAGACAAAAGTGGGTATTGGAGAATCAGAGAAAATTGAGGAATGAAAAACAAGCTGCATGCGGCAGTTTTCTTATAGATGGCACCTGACTTTCTGATATGTGGACATATAATATAAATGATATTATCATAAAATATCTTATTATAAGGAGATGCATGTATGAAATTTATAGGTCGAAAAGCGGAACTGGCAAAGGTGAACGCAGAATATGAGCGTAATGGCGGTTTCGTGGTCATCTATGGCCGACGCAGAGTTGGCAAAACAACGCTGATCAAAGAGTTCCTGAATAAGAAAAGTATCTGGAGTTTTTCGAGGATGGTCGGGAGCTTGTCGAGCAGATAAAGGATGCCGTTCTCTCCAAGAGTGGATTCCTGTACGAGGAGCCGTTTTTCCTGCTGAAAAGTGAATCCATGACAGCAGTGAACTATTTTTCCATCATAAAAGCGATTGCAGACGGAAATCACAAATTGGGCAAAATTGCTGGTGCATTGGGGCAGGAAACCTCAGCATTGACTCCGTATCTGTCAACCCTTGCAGATCTGGGCTTCATTGAAAAGAGAACACCGGTAACAGAAAAGAATCCGGAAAAATCCAGAAAAGGGCTGTATTTCATCTCTGATAATTTTATACGTTTCTGGTTCCGGTATGTGTATCCCTATAAGGGTGAGCTGGAACTGGATAATATGCAGATCGTTTTGGATGAGATCAGCAAAGATTTCATAGAAAAATTTGTGGCGTTTGCCTACGAGGATATTTGTAAGGATATATTTGTGAATTTGTGCAAAAAAGAGGCAATTTCTTTTGTGCCGTCCCGTATCGGCTCTTATTGGCTGAATGATTACGACGGCGACACAGAAATCGATGTAATGGCAGTAGATCATCAGAACAAACGGATATTTGCCGGGGAATGTAAGTACCATGCCAAACCGGTGGATGCGCCGGTTTATTTCAGCCTGAAAGAAAAAGTATCAAATGCCGCTGGAATCAAAAAGGCATTCCCTGGGTATGAAGTTATCTATGGTATCTTTAGCAAAAGCGGCTTTACCGGGCGATTGTTGGATGTGGCCAGAGAAAATACAAGCCTGTTATTGATTAACGAGGAGAAGCGATTCCGGGTTACTGGATGATCTGTTGTCTGGTGGTGAGCTTTTCGTTTCCGTATATTATTCCAAATTGTTATTGTATGAGCCGAATTGTTATCATAATGCATAAAAAAAACATTGTTTCTTAAAAAAAATTGTGCTATTCTGATACTGATAAAGTTTTATTAAAAAAATGCCTGTTTTCAGCAGGCTTTTTTCGATTGAAAATGTATTTGAGATACAGGCATTTTGATGTCAGCGGTGGGAGGACAGATGAAAAAAATACCTGAAGATGCGATTTTGTCTTATATTGAAGGGCATTTGGATGAGCATGTGGGAGCAGAGGAGGTTGCCTGTGCATTCGGATATTCTCCGGATCATTTCCGCCATTTGTTTCGAACATATTATGATATTTCTCTGGGAGAATATATAAGAAGAAGGCGTCTGGTGGGTGCGGCTAAACAGATTCAAAAAGGAGTGTCAGTGTCCAGTGCAGCACAGAAATATGATTTTCAGACAGCAGCAGGGTTTTCAAAAGCTTTTCGGAAGGAATTCGGAATTCCTGCCAGTGAATTGAAAGATCAGACAGATATTTTTCTGGATGAAATACCGGATCCGTTTTATGACAGAGATCTGATCCGCATATCTTGTATGGAGACGCCGGAGATAAAAATTGTCGGAAAGCCGATGCTCCCGCAAAAGGAGTTTGAGTATGATCTTCTGGAAGAGACCGCATGCTGGATGGAAAAAGAGGATTTTTCATTTGGAAAGCAGGAACTGGATATGATAGACAGATATCCCATGGATTTTGCTGCCATGTGGTATCATGCTCCTGATAACGTGGCTATTACCTATTTACTGGGACCGGTTGTAAAAAGTTTTCGGTATGTTCCTGCAGACTGGGTTTCTGTTACGATACCAGGACGAAAATATGCGATTTTTGAGACAAGACGGGATTCTGATCAGAAACAGATGGCGGAAACTGTCCGCATGCTATGCAAATATATTTTCTGGGAATGGGTGCCGTCAAATTCGGTTCTCACGGATAAAATGGGATTTACTTTTGAACGTTACCGGGGGAAAAAGGCCGCAGTGTATGTTCCGCTGCTTTAATCTGCATATGAAAGTCAGCCAGAATGGACAAGCCGGCAATCTTGCAATATCTGGAAGATAATGTATAATTATAACAAAAAATAAGTAATTTTGGTTCTGGTAATACTCATAATACACAAATATGGGATATTTAAAAGGGAAGCCGGTGAGAATCCGGCACAGTCACCTCTACTGTATTGCGGACGAAAAGACAGATACCATTGGCAATACTGATTGCTGAGAAGGAGTCTTTGAGGATGAAGCTGAGTCAGGAGACCTGCCTGAACTGAAGGGTTAATTTCCGGGCTGAGGAGATGGCTTTATTTTTATACCTGCATTCAGACAGAGAAAGTCTGAGAGCGGGCAGAATGGTTGAAAGCGGACTTCACTGGGGTCCGCTTTTTTTTGCAGGAAAGGGGAAGAGAATGAATGTATTTGTCAGCCACATGATTGACGATTACGAGATGAGGGAGCTGATTGGAAGGATAGGCTGCAATGTGGAAAGTATAGAATTTTCCATAGCGGAGAATCTGGATTCCTTTTACAGTCATCTCCGATCCTATGAGAAAAGGCTGAGCAGTATGGGTTGTCGGAAACTGATCATCCATGGACCGTTTCTGGATCTGAATCCCATGGCATATGATCAGTATGTGGTGGAAATCACAAGGAAGCGGTATGAACAGGCATATTTTGCGGCACAGATACTGGGAGCGGAGAAAGTTATTTATCACACATGCTATATTCCTGGAATTTATATGCTGACCGGTTGGGCAGACAGGATGGTAGATTACTGGAATCGGTTTATGGAAGATAAGCAGGGAATCCAGGTTTTGATGGAAAATGTACAGGATCCCGTTATTGAACCGATTCTTGAAGTGGCAGACCGGGTAAAACATCCTGACTTCGGTCTGTGTCTGGATGTGGGGCATGCCAATTGCTATTCAAAAGAAGCGGCAACAAAATGGGCGAGGCGACTGGGGCGCCATATAAAGCATGTTCATCTGAGTGATAATGACGGGAGCCGTGACAGCCATATGGCGTTGGGAGAGGGGAATGCTCCTCTGACCGAGACGCTTTCCTGCATTCGTTTCCATAATCCCGATGCGGATTATACCATTGAGTGTGCCTCAAAGGAGGATGTTCTGAAGTCAATCAGGTGGCTTCAGATGAATCAGGAAAGATGTGAAAGAACAGGGTAACCGGACAGTGGAAAATTACGGAAAAAAGATTACGGAAGATTGGAGAGGGAGAAACTTATGGGATACAGAACACTGGGGCGCCGGACGGCAATTGAAATGGTCGGTGAGAATTATGAAAGTGACAGTTTTTATCGTGTGGTAGGGAAAGGATGTCTGAAGAATAATATCAAGATAAAAGGAATCATTCTTCCTGAGGTAAGGATTATTGAGGAAGAGGCATTCTGTAATTGTACTGCATTGAAAAATGTGGAATTTCCAAAGGTGGAAAGTGTGAGAGAACAGGCGTTTGCAAACTGCAGTAATCTGAAAGCAGTGGTATTTCCGAAAAATTTAAAGGAAGTGGATCAGGCGGCCTTTTACAAATGCAAAAGGATGGAAAATGTCAGTTTTTCGGAAGGAAGTCTCTGCAGAACAATCCGCCCTCAGGTTTTTGCAGAATGCAGACAGCTGAAAACACTGGTACTTCCGGATACTCTGGAAATCATAGAGGATGAGGCATTTTACAAATGTGACAGTCTTACATCTGTAAGGCTGCCTCTTCTCCTGCTGAAAATCGGCAGAAAAAGCTTTTACCAGTGCGGACTGGAGCATCTGGAACTTCCGAAGTATCTGAAATATATAGGCGAGAGCGCATTTCTAAAATGTAAAAATCTGAAGTATGTCAGAATTCCCGAATCTGTGCAGTACATTGGAAAATGGGCTTTTCATGGCTGCAGCAGACTGGAAGTGCTGGAAATACATCATGATCCTGAAACAATAGGAGAATGGATTACTAATAAAAACTGCACGATTCGATGCAACAAGGGCAGTAAGGTGGAAGAATATGCACGGAAATATGAAATTCTGGTGGAATATTTATAAAGAAAAGCTGCTTTATCTGTAATACCCTGAAGGGTATACGGCATGCTCTGCCGAATAGTTACAAAAAATAGATTTATTTTATCAAAATATTGAGTAATAATTGACAGATTGTTAAAAATAATGTAAACTGTAAGCGAATAGTGAATAATCACAGTCTGTCAGCAGTAATTTGCTGACAGTAATGGGAAATCCGGTGTGAATCCGGAACAGGTGAAAGATACTGCTGTATATGAGTCAGCTCCCGCTGTGTGCTTATAAAAGCATATGGGGGAGCAGAGTGTCTATTTAATGACTGATAATTATAGAACCCTTTCCTGCATGTGCAGGAAGGGGTTTTTTGCGTATACGGAAATTACCTTTCTGTGCGTGCGATAACAATGGAAGCTTGCATTTTCCATGTGCGTGATATCAGAAAGGAGGAGATTGCGGAAAGAAAGAAACGAACAAAAGGCAGGAGATGATGCTGTCTGAACAGAGAACACATCTGCCTGCGTTTTGAGTAACAGAAAACAGTTGATTAAACGAATGGGAGGACAACATGACTAATATCAGAAAAAGAATAGTCAGCATGATTCTCGCACTGTGTATGCTTTTTACCATGATACCGTCAGTCCCTGTACAGGCAGCAGATTACAGGTATTACACAGTTGAGAAGTATGATTCCGAAGGCACCGGCACGATGCTGGTGAATCCGACGAAGACCAGTAATTGGAACAGCAATTACGGTTCCCCTTTTATCACTTCAATTCTGGGCGATAATGTCAGAATGGATGGTGATATAATAACCGGTATAAAAGATGACAGCCAGGATGACGGCTGGCTTGACAATGGTGATCTGGGGGCTGGTTCCAGATGGCTTGTGGCAGCAGATAGCGAATGTTTCCAGGATACATACTGGTTTTATCCAAGCAAAATAACAGTTATCCGATTTATATATGTACCCGGCAATGATCTCGAAAAAGCCGGTATCACCTCAGAGGGTGCAGGCTGGGGGGCAGACGGCCTGATAAAGGTTGACAAGAGCGACCTGGTAAAAGTTCTGTCTGACTATGAACAGGACAAACTGGGCGGCAACCGCCGGAAAGCGTATGATGAAGGAATCGCCATGATTCTGAATACGACGGATGCAACTGCCGAGTCTGTAGCAGCAGCGGTTGAAAAAATGCAGACTGCCAGTGATTTTGCTGAAAGTATAACTCTTCCGGAAGAATCCATAGAACTCTATACAGGACAGAAGATTACTCTTGAGCCCACACTGGAGCCCGGCGGAAGCACAGATACACTGACCTGGAAGTCTTCCGATGAATCAGTTGTTACTGTGGAAAATGGCGCGATCAAAGCCATGAGTGCAGGTACTGCAACTGTAACGGTAACAGCAGAAAATCCTGAGGTCAGCGACAGCATTGAAGTAACTGTAAATGCGCTTAAGGCACTTTATATTACCAATATGGGCTCCGCCAATGTCATTATGGCAGAGACAGAGGAACTGACTCTGATGGCCGATGTGGACCCTTCCGGTCTGGAAAATCTGGACTGGCAGTGGAGCGTTGAGGACGACACAATTGCAGAAGTTACCCCCATGGAAGGCAACGAATATATTGCTGCCGTAAAGGGTAAAAAAGAAGGAAAAACCAATGTTATTGTGGCACTGGGCTCTCTGCAGTCGAGTTTTGAAGTGGAAGTAACTCCTTATGAAGGACCTTACGTATACTTTGAATATTCTGACGGAAGAGATCCTCAGCTGCTGGATGAGGATGATACCATTACTCTGACCTGTCTGGATGAGGGAAGATTTGTAGTCGGCAATCCCAACGGCACCACCGTATGGAGCGGCGGCAGCGATAATGTAACTTCCATCCAGGGCGGAGATGATTTACAGTACTGGACATTTATCAACAAAGAAACCGGTAAATGGAGTCCCTGGGATGTCAGAACACTGGATATTTCAGTTGATTCAGGCGGCTGGACAAAAGAATTCCAGGTGGATTGTATTGCCAGCGGTATCACAGAACTGAAAAATTACGTGGGAGATCAGGAAGTAACTCTGGATGATCCCTATGTTACGGAAGGTACCGTAAGTGGTGTTGCTGTTACCACAAAGGGTAAGAATGCGGATGGATACTGGATTTCCATTCCCACTCAGGCACTGCATTACACGACCAGCGATACAGCCTATAATTTCCGCTGGGTAGGAAATCAGATGAGTATCTCCAGAGGCGGCCAGGCAACCATGTCTGTTTTCATGAAAGATGACTGGAGCGTCAAGGCTCAGTTTATCGCAAAATGTAATTATATCCAGTTAACCGGTTTCACCATTGAGACACCTGAAACATTTACAATTACCGGTGAAACAGATTTTATGACCGGATATTATTACGGACTTCAGCTGTACAGCGATAATCTGAAGATTACCTATACACCGTCCAATGCCACCAACAAAGAACTGAGCTGGGAAGCACTGACACCGGATATTGCTTTCTTTACCACAGAACATAATTCCGGTATTGTTCCGAAAAAATGCGGTACAGCAAAATTCAAGGTTACCAGCGTTGATAATCCTTCACTTACTCAGGACGTAGTTGTTACCTTCCTGTATCAGTATCCTCTGAAAGCAGCAGAGCTGGCAAAGACTGAGTATGAAATGAAGGTTGGCGATACCGAAACACTGGAGATCACCACAACTCCTGAAAATGCAACAGAAAAAGGTTTTGCATATTCCTATGATAAAGAAGGAATTGTGGAAGTGAAAAATGGAACAATCGTTGCAAAGAGTACAGGCACAGTTACAGTTACCGGTACTCCTCTGGATGATACACAGGGATGCAATAATATTACTTTCACAGTAACAGTTACAGGGGAAGCTGAAGAACAGGATGATCCCACACCTGTTGTTAAGGCCGGTATTGAAAACGGTCTGAAATATCTGGAAGACAAGGAAGCACAGGAAGAACCTGAATATGGAGATGAATGGAGAATTTTTACAATTCTTCGTGCAGGAGGTTCCGTATCCGAAGAACACAGAGCAGCATATCTGGACAGTGTCGAAGCATCACTTCAAAAAGGTCTGGGAAATGCAGCTCAGCCCACCGATTATGTACGTCTTGTTCTTGCCCTCGGTGTAATGGGTGAAGATCCTGAAGACTTCCGCGGATATAATCTGATTGAAACACTGTACAACTGGAAAAATCTGGATTACTGCACTTCCAATCAGATGTCCTGGACACTGCTGGCGCTGGACAGCAAAAATTACGATGTTCCTGCGGATGCAAAGAATACAAGAGAAAATCTGATTGCATGGCTGCTCACTTTCCAGCTGGAAAACGGTGCATTTTCTCTGACTGATGCTGCCGATGTTGATATGACCGGCATGATCATACAGGCACTGGCTCCTTACAACAATGATAAATACCCGGAAGTTCAGACAGCTATAGTAAATGCTGTGAAATGGCTTCAGGGACAGATGACGATCGAAGCCGGGTTTGCTGAAAACAGTCAGTATAATGAAAACAGCTGTTCAACTGCACAGGTGCTGACAGCACTGTCTGTGGCAGGTATTGATGCAGTTGATCCTGCAAACGGATTCACAGTCGGCAAAAAGAATATGATTACCAATCTGTGGAGCTACAGATGCGAAGATGGCGGTTTCTACTGGGATCCTTCTCAGGAGACAAAAGCCAATGAGATGGGAACCTATCAGGTTACCTATGCACTGGAATCATACCGTCGTTTTGCAGCCAAGGAAAACTCACTGTATGATCTGACAGATGTTGCCACAAATGGTAAAGAGGAAACTCCTGTTGATGCAGGTACAATCACGGTGGCAGCAGAGCGTTTTGCAATTGGCCAGGGATATCTCATCGAGCCGTATACAACTACATTTAAAAAAGGCGATACCTATGCGGATATCTGTGAGAGAATTCTGAAAGAAAACGGTTTTACTTATACATTAAAGGGAGACGCTTTCTATCTTTCAGGTATCGATCATGCTGATTCAGGAAAGATTTCCATTCCCGAATGTATTCAGAAGCTTGGTCCGAAGAAGGTTGGTGTCAATAATGTTAATCCTCCGGATAATACGGCTGTAAATGAATACGCAGGAGATACCGCATGGCTGGGCGAATTCTCCTACTCCAAGATGGCCGGCTGGATGTATTCTGTTGGAAATGATAAAGGTCATGAATTCCCGGGCGTAGGTATGGATGGAAAAACACCTGAGGATGGCGATATATTCCGTCTGCAGTTTACTGTATGGGGATACGGTGAGGATCTGACCGGTGTAGAATACAATAATCCTGAAAATGTATATTACGAAGTGGGAGACAAGACCGCTCTTACAAAAGAAATCGCACATATTAACGCAGATAAGAAGAACTGGATTTCAGCTGTTGACGGACGTGAAGAAGCTTATAACAATGCAATGGAAGTTTTACAGAAGCTGGATGCAACCCAGGCAGAACTGGATGCGGCACTGGAACTTCTGAAAAATCCGGTAAGTGCAGAACTTCAGATTCTGACTCAGCCTGAAGATTATACAGGAGCGATCGGAGAAACAGCAGTATTCAAAGTGGAAGCAGAGGGAGAAGGACTGAGCTACCAGTGGCAGTACTGTAAAGCAAACTCCGATACATGGAAAAAGGTTTCAGGAACAGGAAGCAAAACAGCAGCTCTGTCCGTTAAGATCTCAAAAACAAAAGATGGACAGAAATATCGCTGTGTCATTACCGATAAGAAAGGAGCAAGCGTAACATCAGATGCCGCAGTGCTTAAAATCGGTGTATCAGCGAATGCTCCTAAGATTACAGGCCAGCCTGAAGATTATACAGGAACAATCGGAGAGACAGCAGTATTCAAAGTAGAAGCAGAGGGAGAAGGACTGAGCTACCAGTGGCAGTACTGCAAAGCAAACTCCAGCATGTGGAAAAATGTTTCAGGAGCAGGAAGCAAAACAGCAGCTCTGTCAGTTGAAATCACAAAGGCAGCAGACGGACAGAAATATCGCTGTGTAGTTACCAATAAGGCTAAACTCAGCGCAACATCAGACGCTGCAGTACTTAAAGTTGAAGTATCAGGAGAAGCTCCTAAGATCACAGGTCAGCCTGAAGATTATGCGGGAGCAGTCAGAGAGACAGCAGTATTCAAAGTGGAAGCAGAGGGAGAAGGACTGAGCTACCAGTGGCAGTACTGTAAAGCAAACTCCGATACATGGAAAAAGGTTTCGGGAACAGGAAGTAAAACAGCGTCTCTGTCCGTTAAGATCTCAAAAACAAAAGATGGACAGAAATATCGCTGTGTTATTACAGATGCAGCGGGAAGAACCGTGACATCGGAGGCAGCTGTTCTGACGGTAAATACTCAGTAATATATCAATTCTGAAAACAGCCTTTATGGCCGGCCTCTGAAAAGGGACCGGCCGGGGCTGTTTTTGACAGATAATGTCATAATGGAAATGCTCCGAAAATTTCCCTGCTGAAGAATGGAGGAAATTTATGAATAGCAGAAGAAAGGCAATAAACCGTCTGATATCATTTTTATTAACGGTTGTACTTGTTTTTTCCGGGGCTCAAAACTGTGTGCTTTCTGTACAGGCAGGTTCTGCCGGCGGAGGGACCATCACGGTGGCAGTAGAGCGGTTTGCCATAGGTCAGGGATATCTGATAGAACCCTATATAACAACATTTCAAAAAGGAGATACCTATGAGACTGTCTGCCGGAGAATTCTGGAAGAAAACGGGTATACATATACAACTGGCGGAACAAGTTTTTATCTTTCTGGAATTGACCATGCGGATACGGGAAAAATTAACATCCCGGAATGTATTAAAAAGCTTGGTCAGAAAAAAGTAGGTGTCAATTATATTGATCCCCCTGATAACAGTGCTGTAAATGAATATGCGGGAGATACAAACTGGCTTGGAGAATTTTCCTATTCAAGGATGTCCGGCTGGATGTATTCTGTGGGTGATGAAAGCGGCTGGGAGTTCCCTGGTGTAGGTATGGATGGAAGAGATCCGAAGGATGGAGACGTATACCGCCTGCAGTTTACCGTATGGGGATACGGAGAAGACCTGACCGGAGTCAAGTATGGTGATGAATCAACCGTATATTATGAAGTAGGTGATAAATCAGCGCTTACAGAAAAAATTGCGCAGATTAATCAGAATAAAAAGAACTGGTTTAAAATCTCCGGATGTGAAGCTGCTTATAACAATGCGGTAAAGATTCTGCAGAAACTGGATGCGACTCAGAAAGAACTGGATGATGCCCTGGCAGCTCTTCCGGCCGAAGAACCTGTATATCCGGATTCTGTGACACTGCAGAAGACGGATGCTGTTCTGTATCCGGATGAAACTCTGCAGCTGAAGGCTTCCGTTTCTCCTGAAAATGCCAATCAGACAGATCTGACCTGGACAAGCAGTAATAGCGCAGTTGCGTCTGTGAATCAGACCGGTCTGGTTACTGCCCGGGGAGCCGGAACAGCAGATATCACAGTAAAAACAGAAAACAACAAAACTGCAGTCTGCCGTATAACGGTAAAAGACAGGGCGATTACAAAGATCACTCTGAACAGAACATCTGCGTCACTGGAAGTAGGAGAAAGTATTCAGCTGAAGGTGGAAAGCTATGAACCTGCAGATGCCACCGAAAAGCCGGAAGTAAACTGGACAAGCAGTGACAGTACAGTTGCATCTGTTGATTCTGCCGGTAAGGTAACAGCATTAAAAGCCGGAAGTACGGATATTACGGCAAAGACCGGAAACGGGGTATCGGCAGTCTGTAAAATTACGGTTAATGCAGCCCCGGTTGAAGAATCCTCTACTGAAGAATCCTCTACTGAAGAATCCTCAGCTGAAAAACCTTCAGCCGAAGAATCCTCAGTCGAAGAATCCTCAACCGAAGAATCCTCAGCCGAAGAATCCTCAGCCGAAAAACCTTCAGCCGAAGAACCTGTATATCCGGATTCTGTGACACTGCAGAAGACGGATGCTGTTCTGTATCCGGATGAAACTCTGCAGCTGAAGGCTTCCGTTTCTCCTGAAAATGCCAATCAGACAGATCTGACCTGGACAAGCAGCAACAATGCAGTTGCGTCTGTGAATCAGACCGGTCTGGTTACTGCCCGGGGAGCCGGAACAGCAGATATCACAGTAAAAACAGAAAACAACAAAACCGCAGTCTGTAAAATTACGGTCATCGAACCTTCCGTTGAGCCTTCTGAAGAGGATCCTGGAAATGAAGAACAGAAAGTTCGCGAAAAGCTTGAAAATCTTCCTTCTGTGGATGAAGTAACTCTGACAGATGAAGAAAAAATCCGGGAAGCACGCAGTGCCTACGATGCTCTTGATGCGGATCAGCAGGAACAGATTGATGCAGAACTGGTAAATAAGCTGGAAAGTCTTGAAAAACGGATTCAGAATCTGAAGGCAGAAGCAGATTCCGTTCAGAAGGAGATTCAGGAATTTCCGGATGAAGTAACTGTAGACAATGTGGATGCAGCCGTAGCATTGTGGAGCAGATATTCGTCTCTTTCCAATGATCAGAAAATGTATCTGGATACAGAGACAACAGACCGCATGGATCAGATCATATCACAGGCAGCTGCCTGTATTGAAAAGACTGTGCAGGCGGTCGATACATCTGGAAAATTTGATCTGAACTCTGATGAGATCCGGAATTTCATTACAATTTCCAATGTCTGTGACGATATGAGCGCAGCCCAGCTGAATCAGATATCTGAAGAGACACTGAATTCAATAAAGGAAATTCGTCAGTGGATTGCTGATAACATTCATGTTTCAGGCAATTTAAGTATTCAGGCAGACTGGTATGTGCGTCTGGTTTCAGAAGATGGAACTGACAGTGCTGAACTGGAAAAGGCAGTAAAGAGCAGGTATTCTTCCTCTGCTTCCATAGCCCTGAATCAGACCATATCCTATGAGGACATCAGAACCGGAAAGAGTTATGTACCTGATAGAAATCTGGAATTCAAGGCAGATATTTCACAGCTTAAAGATCTGGATAATCCGGTTGTAAATACTGCTTCAATAAAGGGCAGTGAAATAACACTGGAGGAACTGGAATCCTGTTATGAAAACAGTATTATGACTTTTGAAACAAGTCATACAGGTACACTGCTGATTCTTGACAATCCAGTCGAAATTACAGAAAAAGCCAATGAACTGAAAAAATCCGTGCAGCAGGTTATGAAGGAAACTTCCGAATACATGCTTTCTATTGATACGGATCCTGCTAAAGGAAGTGAATGGTTTGTACTGGGACTTGCAAGAGGCGGAATGTCGCTGGATTCCGATTATTTTAAAACCTATTACAATCATATTGCCAATTATCTGGAAGAAAATGACGGAAAACTGACCAATACGGTTAAATATACCGAGTATTCCAAAATGATTCTGGTCATGACTTCCATCGGCAAAGATGCCCGGAATATTGCAGGTTACAATCTCCTGGAAAATCTTGCGGATTTTGACATGATCACAAGACAGGGATTTAATGGTCCTATCTGGGCTCTGATTGCTCTGAAATGCAATCCCGAGTATGAAATTCCGGAGGTTTCCGGTGTATCGGAGCAGACAACAGAGCAGAAATTGATTGATTACCTGCTGTCAGGAGAACTTTCCGGAGGCGGCTGGGCTCTGATGGGCGAAGAAGCGGATACGGATATTACAGCCATGACACTGCAGGCGCTGGCACCCTACTATCATAAAGAGGGATATGAAAAAGTAACTGAGGCAATTGACAGGGCAGTGAATCTTCTGTCGGAAACACAGCTTTCAACCGGCGGCTATGCCACCATGGGTGCCGAGACACTGGAATCCAACGCACAGGTTATTACAGCCCTCTGCGCACTGGAAATCGATCCTCAAAAAGATGTACGTTTTATTAAAAACGGAAAATGGACAGTGGAAAATCTCATTTCCTACCATATCGAAAACAGTGGTTTTATGCATGTAAAAGAAGGTGCGGCCACCAATGGCGGTGCACAGGCCGGAGTTGTAAATGGTATGGCAACGGAACAGGGATATTATGCGCTGGCAGCATATCAGCGTTTCAGAGATGGAAAAACTTCTCTCTATGACATGTCGGATCTGACCACCGAAGCAGGTGAAAAAGGAGACGGAACGGGAAGCGGTGTTATTGATCCCAACAAACCATCGGATCCGGGTAATCCTTCAGAAGGCGGTTCAGGCCAGCAGGGCGGAAGTTCAGAGACAACACCTGGAAAGACTCCCGAAAAAGAACCTGGTACGACGGATGATAACACACCCGGCACTTCTTCCGGCCAGACATCCGATAAAAACAACGGTACCTCTCCGGGAAAAGCACCCGGTGCCACAGCCGGTACCTCGTCAGGAAAAACACCCGGTACCACAACGGGTACTTCATCGGGTAAGACAACAGGTGCCGCGACCGGCAAAACAGCAGGAAAGACGGCAGGAAAAACAGTCGCAAAAGCAGATTCGAAAGATGACAGCGGTGCAAAAGAAGAGACCAAACCCTGGAGCTTTGATGGCAAAACCTATGTGGCAGATGTCAAAACGGATGAGGATACAGCTTCTTTGGAGAATTCTGATACCGGTGCTGAGAATGCGGAGGATGAGGCTGTTACAGCCGATCCGGGCGGGGTTTTCACAGGAGACAGAATTCCCTATGTGCTGGTGTTTGTTCTGGGAGCAGGTTTTGGAATCGGCGGATATGTGATTTTCTCAAAAAGAAAAAAACAGAAGGTGGATAATAATTAATTAATACCGGGACATCGCAGATGTCCGAAAAAGAGAGGGGAACTACTTTCGTGGAGTTTCCCCTTTTTCACACCGGAAGGAGACGGAATGAAACAGAAATACAAAAAAATACTGATGATTTTGCTGGCTTTAGTGCTGTTTACGGCAGGCTGTACGGGCTGTACCACCAGCAGCAGCCAGATCACACCTCTGGAGAAAGCAGACCAGACAACAGAGAAGAATGAGAATAAAAATGAGAATCTCAGTATAGATGAGATGTTTACAGATGGAAGAATGACACTTCCGGAAAACGGCATTGTTACGCAGAATCAGATGGAAGCAATAGCGGGAACCGATGCGGTTTATGAATTTTATTCTTCAGATACCGAAATGAACATTTCCTATTACTGGAGTTATGAAGGTAAAAAGATTAAAAATCCTGTGGAACAGAATATGAAGGTTACCTTTACGAACAATCAGGTGGAAGATGTAAAAAAGGCAGCCAATAATGCTTCGGTGGGACTTGGCGTGACGCTGGCGAAGGCCAATCTGGCGGCACCGGCAAAGCTGACACTGCAGCTTTCAGAAAAATGGGATGCAGATGCGGTGATCCTCTGCAAACTGGTGGATGGTATACCCGAGAAAATGTGCGACGCACAAATCGGTACATGGGGGAAGGATAAAAACGAATATACCACACTCACATTTCCCGTAATCGAGATGGGAGATACTTATTATCTGGTCGGCGGAAAAACAAAAGTGGATAATGAAACACAGGAAGATTCCTCGGAAACCGGCAGCAGTTCTTCTGAAGGAATTGCCGGGGACCCGTCATCAGGAGGAGGCAGTACAGGAAATTCCGGAAACAGCGCAGGCACGGGAGAAGGCGGCAGCTCAGGAAGCGGAAATACGGGAGAAAACAAAAATACAGCAGACAGCGGAAGTTCCGGAAACAGCAGCACAGGTTCACAGAACAGTTCCGGCAGCAGTCAGAGCGGAAATCAGGAAAATGATTCTCCCGCAGAAGAAACGCATACCTGTAAAATTTCCATTGACTGTAAGACAATCCTCAATAATATGGACGATCTGAATAAGGCGAAGAGCGATTTTGTACCGTCGGATGGATGGATTCTATATCTTTCCGAGGTGGAATATACGCCTGGAGAAACGGTTTATGATGTACTGTACCGGGTATGCCGTGAAACGGATATTCACATGGAGGCAAGCTATACACCTGCCTACAGCTCGTATTATGTGGAAGGGATCAATCAGCTTTATGAATTTGACTGTGGCTCTCTTTCCGGCTGGATGTATTCTGTAAATGGCTGGTTCCCCAATTACGGCTGTTCCCAATATGAAGTAAGTGATGGTGATGTGATCGAATGGCGTTACACCTGCGATCTGGGACGTGATGTGGGAGATCAGTATTATGAGTAGATCAAAGGATGCATTTGCCGGATGTCATCCAGCAGTTAATTTTTTCTATTTTCTGCTGGTACTGCTGACCACCATGTTTGTCAGTCATCCGGTGCTGCTTGCCCTGTCTTTTTCAGGTGCGGCAGCTTATGCGGTGCGTCTGAAAGGCTGGCAGAAGGTTGAAAAATTCAATATGCTGGCAACTTTTCCGGCGATGATTATTGTTGCTTTCATTAATCCGACGTTTAATCATTATGGAGTTACCACGCTGTTTTATCTGAAAACAGGGCCGGTTACAGTGGAAGCGATTGTTTACGGTATTGTACTGGCTTCCATGCTGTTCATAGCGATTTTGTGGTTTTCCTGTTACAACGAAGTTATGACAACAGATAAATTTGTTTATCTGTTCGGGCGGGTAATTCCGTCGCTTTCTCTTGTTCTGTCTATGGTATTCCGCTTTGTTCCGCGTTTCGGAGAACAGCTGAAAGTGATAAGGAATGGTCAGAAGGCAGTGGGCAGAGATATAAAAAACGGCAATATCATACGCAAAATAAAGTACGGTATTACATTGTTTTCCATTTTGATCACCTGGGCTCTGGAAAATGCCATTGATACTTCCGATTCCATGTCTGCCAGGGGATATGGGCTGAAAGGAAGAACTGCTTATTCCATATTTCATTTTGACCGCCGGGACAAAGTGATTACCGGGATTCTGTCGGGACTGGCGGTTATCAGTTTTACCGGATTTTACACAGGTGAAACATTTGCACAGTATAATCCTAAAATTATCATAGGAGGGATTCCATTTACACTCAGGAGTATCACAGTTTATCTTGCATGGGCGGTTATCTGTTTTTTTCCGTTTCTTCTGGGATTGTGGGAGGATGCTGTTTTTCGTTCACTGAAAGCAAAAGCAAGTATGGAGAGAAATCTGCCATGGTATATAATGAACGGGGGAAGTGGTGAATGAATTGTATTGAAATTGAAAAATTCAGCTTTCGGTATCCGGAAAGCGGGAAGCTGGCTTTGAAAAATATTGATATGGAAGTAGAGGATGGGAGTTTTGTGGTACTCTGCGGCAAAAGCGGCTGCGGAAAAAGTACACTGCTCAGACAGCTGAAAACTTCTCTGGTTCCTCATGGAGAAAAAACAGGAATCATACGCTATATGGGGCGAAATCTGGTTTCTCTTGATAAAAGAACACAAAGTGCGGAAATCGGATATGTTCTGCAGAATCCGGACAATCAGATTGTAACGGATAAAGTATGGCACGAGCTGGCGTTTGGACTGGAGAGCCTGGGGTACGATACTCCCACCATACGTCTTCGTGTGGCGGAGATGGCTTCTTATTTCGGAATTCATGAGTGGTTTTTGAAAAAAGTCAGCGAACTTTCCGGGGGTCAGAAGCAGCTTCTGAATCTGGCTTCCGTCATGGCCATGCATCCCGGTCTTCTGATTCTGGATGAACCGACTTCCCAGCTGGACCCGATAGCGGCATCCGATTTTCTGGAAACGATACGTAAGATCAATCGGGATGTGGGTACAACCGTAATCCTTACGGAACATCGTCTGGAAGATGTGATTCCCTGGGCGGATCAGGTTTACGTTATGGATGAAGGAGAAATCATCGCACATGGAAAGCCCGGTGATATCGGTAAAAAGCTGAAAAACATGAGCCATGACATGTTTTTATCCATGCCGACTCCCATGCAGATCTATGCAGAAACAGAAAGCAGTCTGGACTGTCCTCTTACGGTAAGTCAGGGAAGGAAATGGATGCAGGCTGAAATGGAATGCAGGCATACAGGCCTGTCAGATCAGCAGGAGAATTCAGGAGAAAAAAAGAAATCTGTCAGGGATCGTTTTTCCTGTCTGGTGAATCCCGACAGGGAAATTCCTGAAATCCGTCTGAAAGATGTCTGGTTCCGGTATGAAAAAGAATCGCCGGATGTGGTGAAGGGACTCTCTCTGGATGTGAAAAAGGGAGAAATATATGCTCTTGTTGGTGGAAATGGAACCGGAAAAAGTACTGCCATGAGTCTGATTGCCCGAATCCGTTATCCTTACAGAGGAAAAATATGGCTGGAAGGAAAAGAAATCGGCAAATACACGGATGATGAGCTGTATCATGGGTTTCTCGGTGTGCTGCCGCAGAATCCCCAGAGCCTTTTTGTTAAAAAGACGGTTCGGGATGATCTGTATGAGATGATAGACGGAAAGAAAGAAAAAAAGAGCAGTGCATATCCCATTGACATGGCGAAAAAAGATGCTGTTGCGGGTATTGCCGCGTTGACAAAGCTGGAAAATCTGATGGATCGTCATCCTTATGACCTGAGCGGCGGTGAGCAGCAGCGTCTGGCTCTGGCAAAGATTCTCCTTCTGCGTCCCAGGATACTTCTGATGGATGAGCCCACCAAAGGAATTGATAATCATTTTAAAAAAGAGCTGGGTGAAATTCTGAGAACTCTCGTAAAACGGGGAGTGACTGTACTGATGATCTCACATGATGTGGAGTTCTGTGCACAGTATGCTGACCGGACAGGTCTGTTTTTTCAGGGGAATGTGGTGACTTCCAAAGATTCAAAAGAATTTTTTGCCGGCAACAGTTTTTACACTACAGCTGCCAATCGAATGGCCCGCAGGTATTTTCCGGAAGCTGTAACAGTGGATGATGTAGTCGAAAAATTGAAAAAAAGGGGAGGGAGCAGAGGATGCTGAAACAGGATAAACTGGAAGCTTTTCTGGATGTATTTTTTGACGGAAAAAGTACAGTTCAGGAGGTTGATCTGAGCTTCTGGCAGGATAAGCAGCAGATTCAGGAATCCGAACAGGAAAATTTCGGGGATGTTCTGCAGGTTATGGCTGTTCCGAAAAACAAAGGAAAGCTGCCGGCACGTACTCTGTTTTCTGTTTTTCTGATTCTGGTACTTATACCGGTTACCATCTGGATTGGTATAACCTGTTTTGATGACCGGAAATATCTGGCGATCGGACTGGCGATTGCAGTTTTTTCCATGTGTCCCTTCTTTCTGATTTTTGAAGGGCGAAAACCACAATCCAGGGAGCTGCTGACAATTGCCGTTCTGATAGCCATTGCTGTGGCAGGAAGAGCTGCATTTTTTATGGTACCCGGTTTCAAACCCATAGTGGCAGTGGTGATTATATCAGGAGTCAGTTTCGGAGCGGAATCCGGTTTTCTTGTGGGTTCTCTTTCCATGCTGTCTTCCAATATGCTTTTCGGTCAGGGGCCGTGGACTCCCTGGCAGATGTTTGCCGCAGGAATTATCGGTTTTCTGGCAGGAATTCTTTTTCAGAAAGGATGGCTGAAGGCGAGAAGGATTTCTCTTTGTATTTACGGATTTCTGGCAACGGTATTTATCTACGGAGGAATTATGAATCCGGCTTCACTTGTGATGATGTCCTATTCTATCACATGGAAAAATCTTCTTGCCATCTATATGTCCGGTCTTCCTGTGGATCTGGTTCACGCATCGGCAACTGTCATATTTTTATGGCTTGGAAGCAGGCCCATGTTGGAAAAACTTGAGAGAATAAAGATAAAATACGGCATGATTGAAACCTGACAGATTAAAGGGGAAAATCATATTCCGCAGTCATATTTTGCCGTGGCAAAAACTTCGACTTCCCTTGAAATCACAGTAGTAATCTAGTATAATAGCTGTTAGCCGCTGTAGTATCAAAGGGCTGCAGAGTGAAAAAAGATTATTGTTCTTCTGCTTCCCCATGCCCTGAGAAAACAGCTAAAAAGCTCACAAAGAAAGTGAATAAGGAGGAATCTTCTATGGTTTCATGGAACAATCTGGATACGTTGGCTTCATTTAAGGATCTGACTGATTTAAAGGACCGCGTTAACCTTGTAGAAGCAATGTCAGGAGAAAGCGGTGCTGACCGTGCAGCCCGTTACAGTGTACCGATGGCCGGCGGACTTGTTTACAATTACGCTGCAAAGCAGGTAGATGACAGGATTCTGGAGGCTCTTGCTGCTCTGGCTGATGAAGCTCAGCTGTCAGAAAAATATGAGGCTCTGTATAATGGCGAGGTAATCAACACAGGTGAAAAACGTCTCGTGCTTCATCAGCTGTGCCGTGGACAGCTGGGTGACCCCGTTATTGCCGACGGTGTGGATAAACGTGATTTCTATCTGAATGAACAGAAGAAGATTGCTGAATTTGCAGGTAAGGTACATTCAGGAGAAATCACCAATGCTGCAGGCGAAAAGTTTACAACTGTTGTACAGATCGGTATCGGCGGAAGTGATCTGGGTCCCCGTGCATTATACATTGCTCTTGAAAACTGGGCAAAAGTCAACAATACTCTTAAGATGGAAGCAAAATTCATCAGCAATGTAGATCCTGATGATGCTGCTGCAGTACTGAACTCCGTTGATGTTGCTCATTCTATTTTCATTATTGTTTCCAAATCCGGAACAACTCTTGAAACACTGACCAATGAATCTTTTGTAAAAGATGCTTTGAAGAAAGCAGGTCTGGATCCCTCCAGACATATGATTGCTGTAACCAGTGAGACTTCACCTCTGGCAAAGAGCAGTGATTATCTGGCAGCATTCTTCATGGATGATTATATTGGCGGACGTTACTCCTCCAGTTCAGGTGTCGGCGGCGCAGTTCTGTCTCTGGCATTCGGACCCGAGGTATTTGCACGGATTCTTGACGGTGCAGCAGAAGCAGACAAGCTGGCAGCAAACAAAGATATGATGAAGAATCCGGCCATGCTGGATGCCATGATTGGTATTTATGAACGCAATGTACAGGGATATCCCTGCACAGCTGTTCTCCCTTATTCACAGGCACTGAGCCGTTTCCCTGCTCATCTGCAGCAGCTGGATATGGAATCCAACGGTAAGAGCGTTAACCGTTACGGTGAACCGGTTAATTATTCTACAGGCCCTGTCATCTTCGGTGAACCCGGTACCAATGGACAGCATTCTTTCTATCAGTTACTGCACCAGGGAACCGATATCGTTCCTCTGCAGTTTATCGGTTTCAGAGAAAGTCAGATCGGAACAGATGTAGTGATTCAGGGAAGCACCAGCCAGCAGAAGCTCTGTGCCAACGTGGCAGCTCAGATCGTTGCATTTGCATGCGGTAAGAAAGATGAGAACAGCAACAAGAGTTTTGCAGGCGGACGTCCCTCCAGCATTATCGTTGGTGACAGGCTGACTCCCGAATCTCTTGGTGCATTGCTGGCTCATTTTGAGAACAAAGTTATGTTCCAGGGCTTTGTATGGAACATCAACAGCTTCGACCAGGAAGGTGTACAGCTGGGTAAAGTACTGGCTAAACGTGTACTGGCTCATGATACAGACGGCGCACTGAAAGTATACAGTGATTTACTGAATATCTGATTTATTTTTACTTAAGAGAGAAAAGAACAGTATTATAAGCAGACCGCGGCAGGTGTTTTAAAGCTGCCGCGGTTTTTTTGTGAAGAGATAGTCAGTTTCCGTACTTTTTTTCTTCTTTCAGATATTCCCGGAATTTCGTGGGAGAAAATCCTGTAAATTTCTTAAACTGGCTGCTGAAGGCGGCGGCGTCTTTGAAACCGCAGGAATAACTGATTTCCGTGATGGTGTACTGAGTACCGGAAAGCATATTGACGGCTGTGCGGATTCGAAGCCTCAGCAGATACTGCTTGGGCGAAATATGTTCCTGTTCCATGAAAATCCGGTAAAGATAAGTACGGTCAATGCCGATAGCATCTGCTATGTCCTGAATACGGATGTTATAGCTGTAATTGTTATTCATGTATTCCAGAGCACGATCCACATACTGCCGGGAAAAGGATTCGCCCCGGGAGTTACCGGGGCCGCTCATAATGCCCAGAAGCTGCAGGAACAGACCTGACAGAGTGAGCTGATTACGGGAAGGATCGGAAAATGTATTCAGAATAAATAACATGAGACGTTTCATTATATATCCTGTATCACCGGATTCAGGACAGGAAAAGATGCAGGTATTCTGAAAACAGGTATGTTCCAGGAGTGTGTGGATATCCTGTCCATCAAAGCCGATCCAGGCGTATTCCCAGGGATCATTCTGATCTGCCTGATAGTAGGTGGATTCCATGGGACTGATCAGAAATGCATCACCGGCTTTCAGATGGTAGGTACAGTTTTTCTGTCTGTAAATTCCTTTTCCGGAAAGCACCACGTGAATCAGATAGTGGGGACGAACAGCCGGACCGAAGGAATGTCCTGGAGAGCATTGTTCTCTGCCGCAGAAATAAATGGATAAGGTATTAGGAAAAGACTGATTCATGGATAATACCTCCTGATTGTCAGATACAACAATTTTATAAGTTTTGGAAACAAATGATATAGAATGCGCTGTCTGATGATTATATAATAAAAAACATCAGAACACAAGACAGCAAGGAGGATTCCAATATGGCAAAGATTACATTTATGGGCGCCGGAAGTACTGTATTTGCAAGAAATGTACTGGGTGACTGCATGTGCTGCGAAGCACTGCGTGACAGCGAGATTGCGCTATATGACATTGATGCAAAACGTCTGGAGGATTCAGATATTATTCTGAACGCAATCAACAAAAATGTAAATGAAGGACGGGCGCGGATCAGGACTTATCTGGGTGCTGAAAACAGAAAAGAAGCTTTGAGAGGTGCTGATTTTGTAGTAAATGCGATTCAGGTGGGCGGTTACGACCCCTGTACCATCATTGATTTTGAGATTCCCAGGAAGTATGGTCTTCGTCAGACCATTGCGGACAGTCTGGGAATCGGAGGAATCATGAGAGGGCTGCGTACAATTCCCGTTATGCAGGAATTTGCAGACGATATGGAAGAAGTCTGCCCCGATGCATTATTCCTGAATTATACAAATCCCATGGGGATTCTGACAGGTTATATGCAGAGATATACAGGCGTTAAAACAGTGGGCCTGTGTCACAGCGTACAGGTATGCTCCAAAGGTCTTCTGGAAAAGCTGGGTATGGAAGACAAACTGGAGGGCCGTGTGGAGACCATAGCCGGAATCAACCATATGGGATGGCTGCTGGATATCCGTGATAAGGACGGCAATGATCTGTATCCGGAAATCCGCAGAAGAGCAGCTGAAAAAAATGCTGCAGAAAAGCATGATGACATGGTTCGTTTTGAGTATATCAAACGTCTGGGATATTACTGCACGGAATCCAGTGAGCACAATGCGGAATATAATCCGTTTTTTATCAAATCAGGATATCCCGAGCTGATTGACCGGTTCAATATTCCTCTGGATGAATACCCCAGAAGATGTATCAAACAGATTGCAGAATGGGAAGAAGAGAAAAACAACATCTTAAAAGATGGAAAAATCACTCATGAAAGAAGCCGTGAATATGCATCTTACATCATGGAAGCTGTTGTAACCAATAATCCGTACAAAATCGGCGGAAATGTAATCAACAAAGGTGCCATTGAAAATCTTCCTGCGGATGCCTGCGTGGAAGTTCCCTGCATGATTGATGGAAATGGTGTGAATCCCTGCAGAATCGGCAGACTTCCGGTACAGCTGGCAGCCATGAACATGACCAATATCAATGTGCAGCTTCTGACCATTGAAGCCGCTGTAACCAGAAAGAAAGAATGTATTTATCAGGCAGCCATGCTGGATCCCCATACTGCAGGAGAACTGAGCATTGATGACATTGTGAAAATGTGTGATGAACTTATAGATGCTCACGGAGATTTCATGAAAATGTATAAATGAAAATCCTAATCCCCCAGCTATGCTGGGGAGAATGGAATAAGTGGATAACGTTGAAGATATGATAAAAAGCCTCCTGTGTTATAATGAGAATGGTGTCGCAAGCCAAACTCAGAATATAACACAGGAGGCGGT
>JAXDZY010000007.1:0-2471 GCA_034086685.1 Lachnospiraceae bacterium | reverse complement strand
TGAGCAGATCCGGACAGAAGTATTTTTGGCTGCTTTCGTGCAAAACATCGAAAACAGTATAAAATCAAATGCCGTTGTAAAAGCCCTTAAACGGCTTATTCAGCAAAAGGGCAGCTATTTATAAAAGTTGTAAACTGGTGATTGTAAAAGAATTTCCTGTAAATTTCAGTGTAGAGTAGGCAGGAAGACATACATTGGTTCTCTCTGCAATATAGTAGGGCGTATAATTCAGGAGATTGTAATATTTACTGCCGGATCCCGAACCGGTTGTGATATATAAGGTACCTTCAGGATTCTTCACGAAGCCCCTGGAAAGATCATAATCTACCACATTGCCGTTGAGAATCTGATAGCTTCTGGAATAGGTATGGTCATGACCTGTAAGACAGACATCAATATCAAATTCATCCATCAGAGGTGCAA
Source organism: Lachnospiraceae bacterium (assembly GCA_034086685.1). Classification (GTDB taxonomy): domain Bacteria; phylum Bacillota; class Clostridia; order Lachnospirales; family Lachnospiraceae; genus TWA4. The sequence continues at coordinate 2,048 of JAXDZY010000007.1, read as the reverse complement.
AGATAATACGATTGCTGGATGCATCGGTATCTGCGTGTGGTTCTCCGGAACCGTAAATATCGCTGTGGAAAATAACGATTCTCCATGCGGCGGTTCTGCTGCTGTTTACAGCCTCCTGCATCAGCTGTCTGTGTTCTTCCTGATTGCGGTTATTGCTGTTCAAACTGATAAATAACACATTTCCGTATGTGAAATAGTAATCGCCGCCGGCTGCTGTACTTCCCAGTCCCTCTTCCGAGTTGGGATTGTTAAAATGATAGGTATAATCCATACCGGCTGAATCATGATTACCGATGGTTGAAGCAACAGGAAGACTTCTGAAAATTTCCGGGTATAAATATCCTGCGTATTCACTTTCTCTTGTCTTGAGATCATCTTCTTTTACTGCACCACTCTTATCAATCTGGTCACCGGCAGATAACAGAAATGCGGCATCGGGAGCTTTTTCAATGGCACTCTCCATGGTCAGATTCCAGTTATAGGTATCTCTGGCAATGCTGCTGTCATCAGCGGTATAATCATCGGAACTGCCTGAAGCACCAATCTGAGGATCACCTGTAAGAATTGCGGTAAAGCTGGTAAAACTGCCTGTTTTGAAAGTTTCCTCTTCTGACCAGACCGTATCTTTTCCTGCATAATTATCTGTATACTGATAAATATATTCCGTATTTGATCTGAAATAATCTTTCACCGATACCTTATTGGATGCCGCATATGCTCTGCCCTGCCAGTTTTCCTGACTGATTTCAGCTGCTGTCCCTTTTATGATCGTGGCTTTACTTTCTTTCTGGTTTTTTCTCCGGATTTTCACTGCGGGATCACCGCTCTGCTCGCTGTACCATGCAAAATTCAGATCACGTTCATCCTCACCGGGAGTCAAAGTGATTCTTCCGGAATCAGCTTTTTCTATTGACCATACATTCTCCTTCCAGGTCTGAAATGCCTCGCTGTTATCCGTATCGGACTTAAATGTGCTTGTACTCGCATCCACTTCACCGCCGTAGCTTTTTGCAGATGCCGATAATGAAGGAGTCCATGCGGCAGATACTGCCAGACCCAATGCCAAAGATGCTGCTGTTAATCTTTTTGCTATCATAATTTCCTCCTCAAATAAATGGATTTTCAGCAAATTACTGCATCTCATTTCCGATATCGGAACATCCTCCTGTCCAGATGCCCTTTATCAAAAACTTATCAGCATTGTAGCATCCATACCAAAAGCACAATCTAAATTCTTGTAAAGTCTGCAGTAAAACAAAGTAAATCTTTTTCTGCCTGTCTGTGTTTTGTAAAATCTTTTATTCCGTAGTTATTTCGACGTCTGTTCTGAAAATCACACCTTTTCCTCACATTCTGCATATCATAAGTAAACCGGATTAACAGGAGTATCCCGGTGAATAACGCTTATGATTTTGCAGTAATCGGAGGCGATCTGCGGCAGGTATATCTGGTGGAAGAACTGTATTCCTGCAGAAAAAGGGTCTGCCATTATGCACTTTATGCAGCTGCTTCCGCTGACTGTGCTGACTCCCTTGCAGAAGCCTGTGCTGATTCCGCCTGTATTGCAGGACCTGTTCCTCTCAGCAGAAATGGTCTGGAACTGAATCAGTCAGGAGTGGATGGAACGATTCCGCTTTCCTTACTTCTTTCCTGTCTGCATCCCGGTCAGTTTTTCTTTGCCGGATGTATCCCACAGGATTTCCGAAACACAGCAGAGGATATGGGTGTTCATGTTTTTGACCTTATGGAAAATCCATCTCTGACCTGCTTTAATACCATTGCCACTGCGGAGGGTGCCATCTGTGAGGCCATCAGCAGGAGTCCCCTGAACCTCCGCTACAGCAGCTGCGCCGTACTGGGCTTTGGAAATTGTGGCCGTACTATTTCTTATTATCTGAAAGGAATGCTCTGTCAGCTTCAGGTGATTTCTAATGATCCGATGGAACTGGCACAGGCTGCGCTGATTGCAGACCGGGCTTCAGATATCTGTGACTTTCACACCCGGGAAGGTGAATTTGATTTTATATTCAACACAATTCCTGCGGTCA
>JAXDZY010000136.1:0-2820 GCA_034086685.1 Lachnospiraceae bacterium | reverse complement strand
TAAACACAACTCCTTATTGATGGATATGGTCAATTGTTTCTGGATAACTCAATTTTACCATAAATCAGTGAGGAGTTGTTTTATTTTGGAACAAAAAATTTCCCGTATTTATGCGGGTTTTGGCGTTTCGCAAATGCCTATTATTTTATTATAATGTAAAAGGAGTTTATTATGCCAGTTTTTGATTTTAGCAGTTTGCCGGGAGAAGAGAAGGTTACGGAATGTACCTATACCGTTTTCCGTACCAATACTTCAACGACTTCACCGGAGCAGCCGATTCTTGTTCTGGACAGCAGGGGAATCAACCTGAAGCATCATACGACAGGTGTATTTACCAATCCCGCCAGAAAGACAGCGTTTGAATTTAAAGAAAAAAGTACAACTATCAGTGCAGATATTCTGCAGATTGATGCCCGTTTTGTAAGTCTTCTGAAGTGGCTGGGAGAAAATCGTATCAATGTGCGTCTGTCCGGTGCAAAGAGAAAAGATGGATATGCTGTATATAAAATTCGTGAAGTCGGTCTTTGCGGCGGTGACAAGCTTTCAGCGGAAGATGGTTTTCTGCAGTTTATGATTGAACGTCTTCTTGCAAGCGATGCTCCGTCTGAGGAAGCGGTGGATGAAGAAAAAGAAGAAGCAGGCGACAGCATGAAACTGACCAGTATTCAGAGTATTTCCGATTTTATCAATTGTGCAGGAAGAACTCTGCCTGACAACATCCGTCTCTGGGCCAGAAGAAATCTGGCTGTAGCCCGTTCACATGAGGTTTCCCAGGAGGAGCGCCGTCATGCTCAGCATGCTCTTTCCATTATGATGAATATTCAGTGGAAGAGCAATTATTTTGAAGCAATCGATCCTGTGGAGGCACGCAGGATTCTGGACGAAGAACTTTACGGCATGGAAAGTGTAAAGCAGAGAATTATTGAGACGATCATTCAGATTAACCGTACACATACGCTTCCGGCTTATGGCCTTTTGCTGATTGGTCCCGCAGGGACGGGAAAATCACAGATAGCTTATGCGGTAGCGCGTATTCTGAAGCTGCCGTGGACGACGCTGGATATGAGTTCCATCAATGATCCCGAGCAGCTGACCGGAAGTTCACGGATTTATGCCAACGCCAAACCCGGTATTATTATGGAAGCGTTTTCCATGGCAGGTGAGTCCAATCTGGTCTTTATCATCAATGAGCTGGATAAAGCTGCTTCAGGCAAGGGAAATGGCAATCCGGCGGATGTTCTTCTTACTCTGCTGGATAACCTGGGCTTTACAGATAACTATATGGAATGCATGATTCCCACATCAGGTGTATATCCTATTGCTACAGCCAATGATAAGGAACAGATCAGCGCTCCTCTGATGTCCCGTTTTGCTGTAATTGAGATCCCTGATTATACTCCGGAGGAAAAGAAGATCATCTTTTCCGGATATGCGCTTACCAGGGTGCTGAAGCGACTTGGTATGAGTGAAAATGAATGTATTCTGACAGAAGACGGTCTGGAAGCAATTATGGAAATCTATGCCAATACCAGCGGAATCCGCGACCTGGAACAGGCAGCGGAGCATCTTGCGGCCCATGCACTGTATCAGATTGAGGTTAATCATGTGGATTCTGTAACCTTTGATTCAGGTATGGTAAAAGAATTGCTGCCGTAATTTTTGTGTCCGTATTTTTTGACAGCAGATCCTTTAATATATCCCCATTACCATAATCAGCAAAGTGATCTCAATTATGCTTAACATGATGGAGATGCTGTTGGCTGCACTGGCAAGCCCTTCGTCACCTCCGCACAATTCAGTAAATAAAGGGGCTACTGCACTCATGGGACCAAAACTGATCAGCACCAGCCCCTGTCTTACTATGAGATCAAAAGGTAATACATAATAACAAAACAGGGCAAAAGCAATATTAAACAGATGCCGTATCCCCAGCAGTCTGGCAATTGAAGCCAGGTAGGATCTGTTTTTCTCCATTCGGAACAGCAGACCAAGCATAAACATGGCAATAAATGGATTGGCTGATGCAGCAGGAGATACAAAGGTAACCACTGCATCCGGCAATTTTATGTGAAGCAGGGATACGGTAATCATTACCATGTAGGTCATGAGCGGCATACTGGAGGTCAGGCGTTTCAACATTATACTTAATTTAAAACTGCTTTTATGTTCAGACAAATATTCTGCAACAATAGAATAAGTTCCTCCGGTACACATAATACTGTTTCCGGCATCAAATAAACATGCTGTTACGCTTGCCATAGCCGGCATGAAGTTCTGTATATATGGAAGGCAGAATGCACCGATATTATAGGCGGGAAGGCAGTTCATATAAAGCGCTTTCTGATCCTTTGACTTGTTACGTGTAAGAAAAGCGCCAATTAATATCATTGCAGCATTGGCTCCGATCCCCATTAAAATCAGAATGATCATGCTGCCATCCAGAGCATCGATCCTGGAAAAATTAGTAATAATAGCCGCCGGTAAAGTCAGATACATCAGTATTTTTTTGACAATGCCGCCGGCTTCATCTCCCAGAAATCCAGTCATATGCATAACAATTCCGATAATCAGGACAGTGATCAAAGCACATGCACGAAGTAAAATATTTCCCATACAGTCCTCCACTTTTATGATAAACTTAATGCTTTGTAAGCGTAATCTGCGTGTTCATATGTTTTATGAATGAAAATCCTAATCCCCCAGCTATGCTGGGGAGAATGGAATAAGTGGATAACGTTGAAGATATGATAAAAAGCCTCCTGTGTTATAATGAGAATGGTGTCGCAAGCCAAACTCAGAATATAACACAGGAGGCGGTCC
>JAXDZY010000115.1:0-36400 GCA_034086685.1 Lachnospiraceae bacterium | reverse complement strand
ACCTCCAGAGCATAATCAACCTCTGTACCGGTAAAGCTTTCCGGGCTGTACTCAAAAGCAAAGTTTCCTTCGGTTTCCTCTGCAAGGCGCTTCAGAAGGGCTGCACCATCAACAGCAATCTGCTTGACTTCTTCCTTACTCTTGCGGAATACCTGCTCCCGCTGTGCCAGAGAAGTGGAGTTATATACATGAATGACCGCACGGGGAGCACCCTTTACGGCTTCAAAGGTTTTACGGATAATATGTTCTCTCGCCTGAGTCAGTGCCTGGATGGTAACATCCTCGGGAATCATATTCTTTTCGATCAGTGCGCGAAGGAAGTTATACTCGGTTTCGGAAGCAGCCGGGAAACCAACTTCAATTTCTTTAAAACCAACCTTTACCAGCATCTGGAAAAACTCCAGTTTTTCATCCAGACTCATGGGTTCAACCAGAGCCTGATTGCCGTCACGCAGGTCAACACTGCACCAGATGGGAGCTTTATCAATATAGTCTTTCTTTACCCAGTCAAAACACTCTGTGGGCGGTAAAAAATATTGTCTTTCATATTTATCAAAATTCATATAACCGGAACCTCCTGATTTTTTCGTACTTTTATTGCTGTATCCAATCGCAATCTGTCCGCATCTTCCGTTCAAACGTTCGCATCATGCGGACATGTTTTTATTACGATTGAGTGAATTTAATATTTCTGTTTCCGTGTATTGATATAGTAACATATTCCGGTCAATATGAAAAGGGCATTTTTTAATCATTTTTATTGATTATAATTATTTTTCCTGAAAGAATACAGTAAAATATCTTCAACCAAATTGTTATTCATTAATCTTTTCAGGATTTGTCCGCAGGTAAAGAACAATTTCACCGAATAGAGTGATTTTTAACTTAAAAAGTCCGCTCTATACGGAACAAAAAAACAGCACACAACGTTTTCTTCGTCGTGTGCTGTCGCTGCATTCATTATTAATATTTATAATTGTTTCTACTGTGCTTCTGTCTCGGAAGGACTTTCCGCTTCTGTCTCACCGGTTGTCTCTGCTTCAGACTGGCTTTCGGTTTCTGTTTCTTCTTCGGATCCGCCAATGTTGAATACCGGCGTATTCACAACATCCAGACTTGCGATCACATCTTCATTGACTTTGAAGGATTCTTTGCTCATGTCCTTATACACTTCTGCGAAATGTGCTTCCTTTTCTTCCGCAACCGCATTGTCATATGCCTGTGCAGTGGCATCCTCATCCTTTTCGCTGTCACATACAACAACATACCAGCCGGTTCCTTCTTCATAAACCACTGCGGAGTCCCCTTTGGTCATGGTGATGGCTTTCTTTCCAAGCTCTGTCTTCTGTTCCTCATGGATTCCGTAATTACCGGTGGATGCAGTCAGTTCAAGGGCTTCTGCTACAGCCTTCAGTTCTTTGCCGCCCTGTACTTCTGCCAGTGCCGCATTGGCATCGGCTTCGGTGTAATAAGTTTCTGCTTCCGCGGTTTCATCTTCAGCAGATGCAGATTCGGATTCTTCCTCTGCAGGTTTTTCCTTAAACAGAACGTAGCTTACCGCATTGCGGCGGACTTTTTCTTCATCGGTCTGGATTTCTGTTTCTTCCAGAATGGTGTGATATACTTTGTTGGCCAGTGCATTGTCCAACAGGATACGGCTGAGCATCTCCTGATCGGAACCTGCAATTTCAAGGAAAGCAGCATTGTCCTCTGTATTCAGGATTTCATCCAGTGTCGTCTCTGCCATTTTCTTTTCTTCTTCTGTCAGTTCCACATTGTAATCTGCTGCATGGGCACAGAGAACTCTTGTCTGCAGAATAGACTGCATGGTCTCCTGACGAAGTGCCTCCACCATTTCATCGCCGCCGGCCCAGATATCCATGCCGTACATGGCACCGTAATATTCGTACATCAGCTGACGGTTTCTCAGATTGTAATTTACTTCGTCCAGATAAATTTTTTCGCTGCCGTAAGTGGCTGCAACGATTTCCGAATAATCCTTTGACAGATCAGACTTCTTAACAGTTGAACAGCCGGTAAACAGTCCCAGAACCATGGCAGCTGCCAGAGAACCGGACAGAATTCTATTTTTTAAACTCATAGCACCCTCCTGAATCTATTTCATATCCAATGCTTCCGCATAGAAAAATCCATAAAAAAAATCCGCACATCCGGCTTCGAGATGCCACCATAAGCGTTACCTGTACAGCCAGCTCAACCCAGGCGACCTTACGGCACACAGAAGCTCCCGCTTAGTGCTGCTCCATTCCTGACCTGACACGGTTCACGGGTTTCTGTTGCGCAAGACCCAGATCTCAACGCCGCTTATACAGGGCAGACCCTACAATGGACAACCCTCAGCTCGGACATCACCCCTGCTATAGCGGATTGCAGGTACAGGGCACCGCTAACTCCCCGGCTGCGCGGAAACTTTATAACAAAATCACGCAATGCATCTGCTTCCGGATGAGTGAAATCACCCGTTTCCCAAGCCAATGCACCAGTTCAGTATACATGGTATCAACTTTTTTGTCAACCCGCTTCACAAAAAATACGCAAACAGGGGCTTGTGGTATAACAATTCACATTTTACTGCAATGAAGCCTCATAGCTTTTCCTCTTCGGCGGAGTCTGGACAGTACACCTGCTGCTTTTTTTCTTCTTTCAGCCGTTTTCTCAGGTCCCGGAAAAAGCCTTTCAGCATCAGGGAGCATTCTTCTGTGCGGATTCCTTCTGTGATTTCCACCTGATGATTAAATTCGGGCACCTGAAGAATATTCAGCACAGAACCGGCGCATCCGGCCTTCGGATTACGGCAGCCCATGACCACGCGTGGAATTCTTGCCTGGACGATGGCTCCGGAACACATCTGGCAGGGCTCCAGGGTCACATAAAGAGTACATTCCTCCAGCCTCCAGTCCCCGATTACACGGCTCGCTTTTCTGATTGCGGTGATTTCCGCGTGGGACAGAGTACTTTTATCCGTATTGCGGCGGTTATATCCTCTCCCGATGATCTTATCCCCATATACGATCACGCATCCTATGGGAACTTCCCCCAGTTTTGCAGCCTTTCCGGCCTGTCTGATGGCTTCTTTCATATATTTTTCATCCATTTCATGCTGCAGTTCCTGCTTCTGACGCTCCAGTTCTTCTTTTCTGGCTTTTTCTTCCATGCGATGCTGCTGTGATCTGCCCATACCTCCACACCTGCCCTTTCTTTTAATAGTTCTTATAAATGCATCCGTTCAGAGCCCCGGCTGCCAAAATACTGCCCGGATCCGGACAGCTGCAGTTTGTCTTTTTCCCGCACCTGCTGTATAATCATCCCAAACTGTTTTTTTGAGGAGTAATTTTATGAAAATATACGGTCTGCAGAAAACTTCTCTTCTGGATTATCCGGAACATATATCTGCTATTATATTCACAGGCGGCTGTAATTTCAACTGCCCTTACTGTCAAAATTCTGAACTTTTGCACCCTGGTGACACCGAACCCCTGAAAAATGAAGATATCTTTTCTTTTCTGAAAAAAAGAGCCGGAATTCTTGAAGGAGTTGTGATTACCGGCGGAGAACCGTCTCTCGCCTTTGATCTGGAAGATTTTATCCGGCAGATCCGGGAACTGGGTCTGAAAATAAAACTGGATACCAACGGATCACACCCGGAACAGCTTCAGAAGCTTCTGGATCAGCATCTTCTGGATTATATTGCCATGGATGTGAAAGCAAGCCCCGAACATTACTGTCAGGCGGCAGGTGTCCACGTCTCCATGGAGTCCATTCGCCGGTCCATCCGCCTGATCATGGAGAGCGGACTTCCCGTCGAATTCCGGACCACCGTTGTCCGGGAACTGCATCAGCTGTCTTTTTTTCATCAGTTGGGACAGCTTCTTTCAGGAGCCAGGCTGTGTTATCTTCAGACATTTCGTGATAGTGAGACCGTCAATGTACAGGGCCTGCATCCGTATTCCAAAGAAGATATGGAAAAAGCTGCAGAAATCCTGCAGCTTTATGTCCATCAGGTAAAAATACGCTGATACTCTGATTGCCCGGAGAAGTATCACTGCTTCTCCGGCATTACTCCGGTTTTCAGAATTTCCACGGCTTCCTCCAGTGTATCTGCACTGCCGCTTTCCAGAAGCTTCAGAAGCTGTCTCAGTCTGTTTTCATTCATATTTTCCGCACCCAGCCGATCCTCACAGCTGTCAACCAGTTCCAGCTGCAGTTCCGATGCCATCTCCATGGTCAGATTCTTCTGTCTGGTCAGCTGGTCGATCCCTGCCGCCAGTTCCTCCAGCTTTTCCTGAGATTTTACGCGGAATTCCTCAATAATATCCAGACGGGTATGCTGTTCAAATTCTCTCAGTCCGTCAGCCTGATTATTACGGGCCGCTTCCAGCTCCCTGCGGGCGCGCCTGATATTTTCATCCAGTTCCTTAAGTTCATACGGACTTTCATCATCGCTTTTATGAATCTTTTTTTCCGTCTTTCTGATATTTTTTTTCAAATCGTGAATCAGATTCATCTTCCCGCGGCATACTTTCAGGGTTTCTGTGTATTTTCTTCTGGTTCTTCTTGATATTTCTATATATAATACAATTGTTGCTACTACAAATAACGGAAATAAAATGTAGAACTGCCACACCTGATGCTTCGGCAGCAGGGCATAGATAAGCGCCGGAAGTCCTATGGCAGAAGCCAGCCAGGTAACTGCAAGGAACAGATAATCCGATAGAAATGCCGGCATAAACAAAGAAAACCATACTCTGCTGTTGCAGTAGAAGGGAATCCTATCCCTTTTAATATCTTCTTTAATCTCTTTCCTCGCCTGACGGATCTGTTCTCTGTATTCCTGAGTTGCATCCGCCGCATGATTTTTTTTCTGCTTTTCCTTTTCCTGGGTACGTTTCTTTTCCGCCTGTTCCACCCGGCGTGCGGCAGCCTGTACGCCCTTTTCCAGACGGTTTTCCAGCGCAGTCCGCTCTTTTCTGACAATCTGCGCAGACTCTTCCGAAATTCTGGTTTTATAAGTTTCCAGAGCTCTTTGTGCTTTATCAAGCGACTCTGAAATATCCTGTGCCGCCTGATTGAGTTCCTGAAGATGTTCCTGTTTGTCCAGAACCTGTCTGATATATGAAATTGACTCCTGTTTGTCCAGAAAAATCCCTTCTTTCCATATTTCGTATATAGAAAAATTATATACCAACCGATTATGCCATGCAAGAGAAAGATTGGTCCGATCACTCACAATGAACGACAATTAAATCTCCGAAAAAACTATCAATATAGTTTAAAAAAATATATTATATCTCTAATTTTTTAAATTTATACGCCTAAAACAATTGACATAACAGGTTAATTACGTTAAGATTATGCTTAGTTCTATTTTTTTAAATGAAACTATTTCACTGAAAGCTCCTTTTGGCCAAAAGTTTATCTCATATTCTTTTGCCCCGCAGAGGTAAGTATTCACTACGCAACAGGAGGCATTATGAAAAGCACTGGTGTTATCAGAAGACTTGATGAACTGGGCCGGATTACCATTCCCATTGAATTACGACGCAATTTACAGCTGGACGAAAAAGATTCACTGGAAATATCCGTCGAGGGAGACCGGATCATTTTAACCAAGCACTGTGACTGTGATGTCTTTACAGGTTCCAAAGAGGACCTCATCGAGTACATGGGTAAACCCGTTTCCCGTGAAACAATAAAAGAACTGGCTCAACTGGCCGGTTTCACAATCCAGGAATAATCAAAGGTGTATCGCTGACATAAAAAAGAATCCCTGCACAAGGGGTTCTTTTTTATGCTTTATTCTATAGCCGGTCAGGAAATTACTGTTTCAGCAGTTCCTGATAGATATCTCTTTTGGATACACCTCTGTCTTTTGCCACTTTTTTCATGGCTTCCTTCCGGTCAATTCCCTGGGACAGATACATGTCCATATGTTCCTGCACCGACATCTCCTCAAAAGAAGCAATCTTTTCCTTTTTCAGAGAAGCCGCACTCCGCCCCTCAATAACCAGTACATATTCACCGCGGGGACCATTTTCCCCAAGGCCGGTCAGAGCCTCATCAATGGTGGTGAGCCATTTCTCTTCATAATGCTTGGTCAGTTCACGGCACAGATTCAGTCTTCGGCTTCCTCCGAGAACCTCTTTCAGCTCCGTAAGCGTCTTAACCAGATGATGAGGAGCCTCATAAATAATAATCGTCCGTGTTTCTGTGACCAGTTCCTCCAGAACCTGAGCACGTTCTTTTTTATCAGCCGGCAAAAAGGCCTCAAAACAGAATCTTCTGGTGGGAAGTCCCGACTGAATCAGCGCAGTGATGCAGGCTGCAGGCCCCGGCAGAGCAGTCACCGGAATTCCGGCCTCATAACACTGACGCACCAGTTCCTCTCCCGGATCAGAAATCCCCGGTGTTCCGGCATCTGTCACAAGAGCGATCTCTTTCCCCTGCCGCATAAGCTCCACCAGCTGCCTCGCCTTTTCCACTTTATTATATTCGTGATAACTGGTCATAGGTGTTCTGATATCAAAATGATTCAGAAGCTTAATACTGTGACGGGTATCTTCCGCAGCAATCAGATCCACACTTTTCAGTGTGTTCAGAACACGCATGGTAATGTCCTCCAGATTGCCGATGGGTGTTGCGCATAGGTACAGCATGGATTTCCCCCCTTCAGATTCCATATTGCATTATTCCGTATCATACAAACGCCGCACTTCATCTGTATATACATTTACATCTTTATAAATAATCAGCGGCGATTCCACGTGCATCTGAACCCCTCCGCCGCGAAATGCCTCAATCAGCACCATATTGGCTTCTCTGTCCGCAAACGGATGTACAAAACGCATGCGTTTGGGTTCCAGCTTATATGAGCGCAGGATTTCCATCAGATCCATAAAACGTCTGGGACGATGCACCACATAGAAGCGTCCTCCGGGCCGAAGGCAGGCAGCCGCTTCCCTGGCCACATCCTCAAATGTGCAGAGCAGTTCGTGGCGTGCTATGGCTTTGGGCGCAGACGGATTCTGCAGGCCATGCTGATTATTCATGTAAGGCGGATTACAGGTGATGACATCAAAAGAAGCCCTTCCGAAAACGGAAGAAGCCTCCTTTATATCGCCGTTTACAATGGATACCTTCTCTCCCAGATGATTCAGTGCCACACTTCGGCACGCCATCTCCGCCACCGGCTGCTGGATCTCCATACCGGTAAAATGGCTGCCTGCGGTTCTGGCTTCCAGAAGAATGGGAATCACACCTGTTCCGGTACACATATCCAGAACTCTTTCACCGGGTTTTACTGCTGCAAAAGCAGCAAGCAGCACCGCATCCATCCCGAAACAGAACCAGTCCGGGTTCTGAATGATCCGATATCCCTTACGCTGCAGGTCATCCACGCGCTCATAAGGATAAATAACCGGTTCCGTCATGATAACTTGTTATTCCTCTCTCTGCGTTCCATTGCCTCCAGTGCTTTCAGTTCTTTTTCTGTCTCGCGATCCTCCACACTGGAATTATTCTTTCTGCGGCGGGGCCTGAATTTCAACTCCTCCACTTTGTATTCACGTATTTCTTTATCGTCTTTATCAACTACTACGATTACCTTTACACGCTGACGCAGCACATTCACACTGTGCACTTCGCCTTTGATTCCTTCCGGCGTGGTCACCGTATCTCCCACATCGGGCAGACGGCTGTTCAGGTATTCATAAGTCTCTTCTTCATTTTTCAGACAGCACATAAGACGTCCGCAGCATCCGCTGATCTTTGAAGGATTCAGGGACAGATTCTGTTCTTTTGCCATCTTTATACTTACCGGTACGAATTCCGGCAGATGGGTGTGGCAGCACAGCACACGTCCGCAGCACCCGATGCCGCCCAGTATCTTGGTCTCATCTCTGACACCGATCTGACGCAGTTCAATTCTTGTCTTAAACACGCTGGCCAGATCTTTTACCAGTTCACGGAAGTCAATTCTTCCATCCGCTGTAAAATAAAACAGCACCTTATTATTATCAAATGTGTATTCCGCATCCACCAGCTTCATTTCAAGCTTATGCTTTTGAATCTTTTCCAGGCAGATTTTAAAGGCTTCCTTTTCTTTTTCCTTATTGGCCGCCTCAATGGCATCATCCTGGGCAGTTGCCACACGTATTACCGGTTTCAGGGGCTGAACTACTGTTTCTTCATCCACCTGACGGATTCCCTGAACAACTTTTCCATATTCCACTCCGCGGGCAGTCTCCACAATAACATTATCATCCTTTTCGATATTGAGATCAACCGGATCAAAATAATAGATCTTGCCTGCAGTACGGAATCTGACTCCAATTACTTTTATCATATAAAAACTCCTTCAAACTCTCAGTTTTCCTGAAGAGTCAGCAAAAGAAGCTCCGCAACCAGATCAAACCCGACATTGGCTTTCAGACGGGCCTGTGCCCTGTCAATGGCATTCTGAATCTCATCCAGCCCGTTAAAGCTGCTGTGATCCGCCATCTTCTTGATCGTCTGCTGCTCTTCTTTAAAAATCAACAGATTGCTGTCCTGAGTTGCCTTAAAAACCACAACATCACGATACCATAATTTCATCGTATCCAGAACTTCGTTAATTTCATCCTTCTGTTCTTTTAACTCATCCAACAACTGATATAACGGTTTGTCATATATACTTTTCAGAATTTCAATTGTTTTTCCGTGCATTTCCATAAACCTCTCTGAATCTGCCAGCGTAATTGCCCTGCCCAGATTGCCTCTGGCAAAGGCTGCACATATACCGGCCTGATGTTGTCCCATTCCGTACTTCTGTACCAGATAATCTGTGACAGTACGGTCATGAAGCGGTCTCAATCTCAGTGTGATACACCGTGACAGGATCGTCTGTAAAAAGCTTTCCTCATGACTGGAAAGAAGCATGATTACCACGTACTCCGGCGGCTCTTCAATTGTTTTAAGCAGCGCGTTCTGGGCAGCTGCAGTCATCTTCTCAGCTTCATCGATAATGTAAATCTTATAGCCCCCATTATACGGACGAATCTCCGTATCCGCTGCCACCTGTTCCCGGATGTCATCCACACCGATGCTGTTCTCCTTCTCATGCTGCACATAAATCATATCGGGATGATTATCAGAAGCAAACTGAAGACAGGACGGACAGCAGCCGCATGCATCATGTGTCCTGCAAAGCAGAGACATGGCAAATGCTCTTGCAAGTGTCATCTTCCCCATGCCATCCTCACCTGACAGAATATATGCATGGGAAATATTGCCGTTTTCCAGGGAACGGAGAAAATACGAAACCAGCTGTTCATGTCCTGTAATATGAGAAAATCCTGACATACGTTCTTCCTCCTGCTCCTGTACGTCCAAACTAAGTTATATCATAATTCTTAACAAATGGCAACTATGGGCAAATACACAAAATCTCACTGTCATCCGACTTTTCAGGCCCTTCAGCCTTGATTCCATGAACTTCCAGCCCGTGATTCTGCCATGTCCGGATCAGCTCTGTATGCTGTTTTTCAATCCGCTCTCCGGGAACCAGCAGCGGGATGCCCGGCGGATAAATATATATATAATCATGGCAGATTCTTCCCTCTGCCCGGGAAAGCAGAACCCACTCTCCGGGCGCAGTCACCGCGCAGGAGGAATTCATAACCGCTTGGGGGGCATTACAGGGAAGTGCAGCAGAAAGTATACTGCAGGCTGCGGCACAGTCAGAAAAAACACACTGCAGTTCCTCTTTGCATCCATCCTTTTCCAACTGTACTTCCAGCATGTGATCAATCTCCTTCAATGCTTTTGCCAGACGGTCAAATCCCTCTTTCGTATCCGCAGGAGAAGACATCAGAATCACATATCTGTCCGTATTCATCTCCGGTTCCAGGTGATAACATTTTCTCAGTGTGTCGGCCAGCCAGGAACCATCTGCCGTTTGCTTCTGATCGGTTATAATAACAAATTTGGAAGGATCATAAAAACACTCCTCTGTCTGAGAAACCGCCGGCTCCTGCGGGAGAAGCGATTCATGTAACGGTGCGGGCTCATAAAGGCACAGAACATGCAGTTCTTTCCTGAGTTTTATACGGACAGTCTTCAGATTCTCTGCATATTCTTTCATCAGTTTTTTTCCCTGCTCCCCTGCCATAAGGCGGATACAGTGATCAATACTTGCCATGAAAATATAAGAGGGACTGGAGCTCTGATAAATCCGCAGGTACAGCTCCAGTGTCTCCGGCCTTATCCGGCGGCTGCCGCCTCTTCCCAGATGCAGAAGGGCCGTCTGCGTCAGAGAAGGAAGCGTTTTATGAAGACTCTGAATCACCACATCTGCCCCTTTTTCCAACGCTGATGCCGGAAAATCCAGCCCGCAGGCCTTTGCAAAAGGCAGATGAGCTCCATGGGCTTCATCTACAATCAGTGTGCATCCATGAGCATGAACAATTCCGGCAATAGCTGCCACATCGGAAACGACTCCTTCATATCCCGGTGATACCATAATCACCGCCCGGATTTCATCATCTTCATCCAGCGCCTGCTCCACAACCTCCGGAGACAGTGCTCCGTAAAATCCTTCCTCTTCCAGCTCCGGGTACACGTAAGTAACCTGAGCCTGCTGGAGAAACGCCCCATGATAGGCAGATTTATGGCAGTTTCTTGCCATCAGAAGCTTCTCTCCCGGCTTCACTGCCGCCGAAACCGCCGCCAGGATGCCGCAGGAGGAACCATTTACCAGAAAATATGTTTTCTCCGCCCCGTATGCTGCCGCAGCTTTCTCCATGGCTTCTTTAAGGATTCCCTCCGGATGATGCAGATCATCAAAACCTTCGATTTCTGTAATATCAATGGAAAACGGATTATCAAATTCCACCAGCCTGCGTTTGTGTCCCGGCATATGCCAGGGATAAAAGTCCGAATCCGCGTACTGCTTCAACCGTCCATACAGCGCTTCAGAATCCCGCACCGGTTCTCTGTTATTTTCCTTCATGCTATCCAATAATAAGCCCTCTTTCTTTTCATATCTTCATTCCAACTTCTTTCCCTGCTGCAGATCTCTTTTCAGGATTCCGCAACCGGTGGATCGCACGGTTCAATATCAAACAGCATATCCCGGTTTGCCGCCAGAATCAGCATCACCGGATCGGCTTCTTTTGCTACCTCCAGTTTTTTGGCCCTGAAAAGCCATCCTTCCTCATCATCCACTGCATAAAAAAGAAAACCGTCCACAGAAGAATCAAACCTCAGAGAACCATCCTCCACAGACAGACCCGTAACACAGCAGACTCCGTCCACCGCACAGTTTTTCACGGATGTTACACAATTAATCTGCTCATCCTTACCGAAAATCTTCATAACTTCCTCTCCAATCCGGAACCCGAATGCCACACCCGGACATTCATGACCGTGTTTTTCCACTGTTTTTTTCCATAATTCCTGATCCATTACCATATCCTCCTTATATATTCTGTAATTTCTTCCACACACTGCTCCATACACTCATTTGAAAATCTTTTTTCGATTCCCGCCGCCTTCAGCCTCTCTTCCGAAAAATCCTTTTCATCAGCCAGATAACGCCGGCACATCTCACTGTATCTGGGCACAGATTGTATCTTCTCTCTGTTTAGAGCCCGTTCAAGACGCAGCCCGTCTTCCACCTCCAGATAAACAGGAACCAGCATATCCCCGCCGTAATAATTCTTCATCTTTTCGTAGGACTCCAGCGTTCCGATAACCAGATACTGCTCCTTTCCTTCCCGCTGAACTTTTCCGTCATCAACCGTATAATAAATCCACGGTCCGTGCACTGTCTGATAACAGCGGGATTCAATCACCTTCCCATCCTCCAGAAACTTCTGATATTCCGACTCATCAGTAAAATAATACTGTACACCGTTCTTTTCATCCTGCCGCATGGGCCTCGTTGTATACATAATAATTTTCTCAAAAGGGAATTTTTTCATCAGCTCCCGATACACACTGTCTTTCCCGGAAGCACTTTTTCCCATGAGATAAAATATCCTGCTCATATCTGTTTTCTTTCTCTTTCTGATAACTTCACTGTCTTCGGCAATTCCATCGCCCTGATTCTGTCTGTATTCTCTTTCAGACAGCCCGCATTCAGTATATCATCAAAACCGGATAAAGAAAAGTTACAGTTCAGAACTTAACCAGTAAAAGATAACATAAGACTGAAATCTGAACTGTTACGTTTTTTCTTGCCTGTACCTGTCATCTGTGTTAGACTAATGTGAATGGGACACCTTGTCCCGGGAGGATTGATTTTTATGGATTACATTGTATTGGACCTGGAGTGGAATCAATGTCCAGGCGGTAAGGAACGCGAGAATCCGGACCTTCCTTTCGAAATTATTGAGATTGGTGCCGTCCGGCTTA
This sequence comes from Lachnospiraceae bacterium, assembly GCA_034086685.1. Lineage (GTDB taxonomy): Bacteria > Bacillota > Clostridia > Lachnospirales > Lachnospiraceae > TWA4. The sequence goes on along the minus strand of JAXDZY010000115.1, from coordinate 23,989 downwards.
ATGAAGCATTTCAGATAATGGACTCTTTCAGTGAACGTGTACGCCCCCAGGTTTACCGCCAGCTGCATTATCGTACCAGGCAGCTGCTGCAGGTTAATCTGAAAGAATTCAATAAAGCAAGAAAATTTCCCGCAGTCATGAAGGATTTTCTGAACTGGTGCGGCAAAGATTATATTTTTGCCACCTGGGGTCCCATGGATCTGGATTATCTGCAGAATAATATGGCATTTTACAGGATGCAGCAGTCTCTTGCCAGACCTCTGTTTTATTATGATGTGCAAAAGCTGTTCAGTCTGTTTTATGAAGATGGCAAAACACGCAAATCTCTGAAATATGCTGCCGATTTTCTGCATCTGGAACAGAATCTTCCTTTTCACTGCGCCATTGATGACGCGCATTATACAGCGGAAATCCTCGGCTGCATGGATCCCGGACAGGCGTTGATATACTGCTCCGTGGATTATCACTATCCTCCGTCCTGCCGCGAAGAGGAAATCCTGCTGCATTTTCCGGAGTATTCCAAATTTGTATCCATGACATATGATAATAAGGAAGATATCATGAACGACCGCATGGTAACTGTCACTCCCTGCCATATATGCGGACGTTCGCTGCGAAAGAAAATACGCTGGTTTACTTCCAACAACAGCATCTACTATTCGCTCTCCATATGCCCGGATCATGGATACATGCAGGGAAAGATACGAATCAAAAAAGCGGACAGCGGTCATTATTTTGCCATCCGCACTTCGAAAATGATCAGTGAAGAAACCGCCGGATCGATCCGTGAGCGTCAGGAACAGCTCCGGGTAAAAAGACGCATCCGCCGCAGCCGCAATGCAGTAGCCTCCTCCTATTCTCCCAGCGCCGGTTCTGTTAACCTTACGGTATCACCGACTGCTGCTGATAAACGAAAAAAAAATAAAAACGGTAATTAAAAAGGATTCTGAAAAACCGAATCCCGAACCCATACAGAAAAGGTGCCCCCACATTTCGTGAACAGGCACCTTTTCGTCACATCATCGTCTTCGTCTGCGTTTTTTATCAAAACGGATACGATCATCTTTTTTACGTATTACCGTTATAATGCATACGGTAATAATCAGTACAATTACCACAATCACGGCAATGATAATACGCACATCAATGTTTTTCGTTCTGCTCCAGATATCCTCCAGGCCGGTTTTGCTCTCTGAATCCACTGCTGCTTCAGTCTCATCCACCTTCGCGTGGGAATCAAAATCAAAGCCGTTCGATTCTGAAGCTGCTGTGCTGCTCATCTTCAATCTTGCACTTCCCACTGTCATACCTTCATATTTATAGTCGAGCTCTGCAAAACAGCCATCCTCTGCGTCTTCCAGATACCGGATATCCGTATCTACTTTGTTAAGGCCCACTCCGGACGGAAGAACCACATAGCTGCTTTCAGGAATCTCGATATCAAAAGAAGATGTGGATGCAAGATCCTTGGAGGAAAAAATACCGGCATCTTCCAGTGTAAAACGCTTATCGTTACCTGAAGCATCCACCACGCTGAAATTGTCAAATCCATACTCAAACAGAGTCCTTGTATCTGAATAAGAGACACCCTTTGCACATTTCATAACACAGCAGATCAACTTCATACCATCCTTTTCCGCATAGGTAATCAGAGTATTCCCTGCCTGATCCGTATAGCCGGTCTTTCCACAGACACAGTACTCATAATACTCCGATCTTGTGGGGAAAAGCATGCTGTGCAGAGCATAGATATCCATCTCTTCTTTACGTTTGTTGGTGGATTTCAGAGTATAAACCCTGGCTCCGGCAATCCTTACAAAATCTTCATACTGAATGCATTCCCGCATAATCCGGCACATATCATATGGAGTTGTATAATGGTTCTTTTCATGCTCACCGCTGGGATTGTTAAAATGTGTATTTTTTGCGCCCGCCTGTACAGCCCGCTCATTCATCCTGTCTGCAAAAGCCGCAATCGTCCCCGCGTCATGAACCGCCAGAGCATTGGCCACATTGTTGGCAGATATCATAAGCAGAGCACTCAGACAGTCCTCCACTGACATCTTTTCTCCCTGAGACACTGTCAGATACGCATAATTGGGAGGAAGTTCTCTGAATGCCTCTCCTTCATACACCACCGTATCGGTCATGCTGTTGTTCTCCACCGTAAGCAGCGCTGTCATGATCTTGGTAATACTTGCAGGGTAAAGCTGCGTATCGGGATTCTTGGCATAAAGAACCGTACCTGTCTCCGCCTCCATCAGCACTGCACCCTCTGCTTCCACCTCAGGCCCCGCCGGCCAGTCTTTTGCCTTTATATAATTGGATGCAGACGTCTTCTTACCAATCTCCGCCTTCTCTTTCGACCCGGACGCGGATGCTGTCAGAATCTCCCCCCCGGTCATCCCGCCAAAGATGCATATTATACAGATAAACACAAAAAATCTTCGTATATTCTTCAAAATCATTCTGCTCCTATCAGTTTTTTCATGCATCTGTTCAGAAACAGCCCCAAAAGCACTGCCCGTTCTGAATAAATGCCTTCTTACTTTTATCTTACTACAGTTTATAAAAAAAAGGAAATAAAAAGTTCTTAAATATGTTAAAATTTGCGTAACCATTTAAAACAGTTCCAAAGCCGTCTGAAGCGTCACACTTTTTCTGTCATAATTCCAGATTTCTGTTATAATATATGAGTCAGACTATTATTAAAATGAAAGGAAGGATTTATCAAATCCGTTTAAAAACAATGAGATTACGAAATGTTCCCGGTGCACGCGAAGCAATTGCCGCCAGCATGTACTGTTATGAAACTCCTGAGGAAAAAAAAGGGGTGTGGTATACCCAGTTTGCCAATCACAATCCCATTCACATTGAAATCGGCATGGGAAAAGGGCGCTTTATCACTGAGCTGGCCCTGAAAAATCCCGGAATCAATTATATCGGTATTGAAAAATATTCCAGCGTGCTCCTGCGTGCTCTTGAAAAACAGGAAGATCTGCAGCTGCCCAATCTGTGTTTTATCCGTATGGACGCAGAAGATATCTGCAGGATTTTTGCTCCGTCAGAGGTTGCCCGGATTTACCTGAATTTCTCTGATCCCTGGCCCAAGGACCGACATGCCAAGCGCCGGCTGACTTCCATGCAGTTTCTGGCCCGCTACAAGCAGATTCTCCACCCGGAAGGATGTCTGGAATTCAAGACTGACAATTCGGATCTGTTTAGTTTCTCACTGGAGACTGCCCAGGCTGCCCCTGACTGGGAGCTTGTGGCATATACCCATGACCTGCATCATGATCCCATGAATGAAGGCAATATCATGACAGAATACGAAGAGCGATTTTCTTCCATGGGCACGCCGATTCACAAAATGATTTTAAAACCCTCCGGAAGAAAATAACTGCCCTGTTCATATAATACAGTATAAAAACAGTACAGCTGTATCTCTGTCAGAAGCCCGCAATTATACGTATGTGCAGACGGACAGAATACATGTGGACTTATGCAGAAAAGGAGTGAGATGTCTGAGCTGCAGATCACGCAAACCCTCAGGATTTTACTGGTGCATGTGCCGTTTTGCCGCCTGCAACCCCAAAATATGCCATCGCATCAGCTGTTTTAACAAACGCCTCTGCCTGGCCGACCGCGCTTTAAAACATCTGACCGGCCGGTGCTGAAAAGACGGGCACAAAAGGGCTGTCACACTGACTTTGATTATACAGTCAGTGCGGCAACCCTGTTTTTCATCCATCGCGGGTTATATATTTTCTTCAGGTAAATCCGGTTCTGCTGCAGCACTCTCATCCTCTTCCAACAGTATCTCCGTCTTTTTTTTCAGACGGTAGTCGATCCAGATATTAAGCAGGTGACCGATCACAGCCACAACCGGTACACCAAGGAACATACCCAGTACACCGCAGACAGCTCCTCCGGCTGATACCGAGAAAATAATCCACGCGGGACGAAGCCCTGTGGAATCACCCAGAATCTTCGGTCCGAGATATAATCCGTCAAACTGCTGCAATACCAGAACCAGAACCAGATAAATCAGCATCTTAACCGGTGAAACCATAAACAGAATAAAAGCACCCGGTACCGCACCGATAAACGGACCGAAATACGGAATCATATTGGTCACTCCAACCACAACGCTGATTACCAGAGCATAAGGCAGTTTCAGCAGATTCATACATACAAAACACAAAATTCCGATAATCAGAGAATCCACCATTTTTCCGGAAACAAACCTTGAAAAAATATTATAGCATTCCTTTGAAACGCTGATTACCTTCTGTGTCATATCTTCAGAAACAAATGCACGAAGGATTCTCGATGCAGTTTTCCCGATACGATCCAGATCAATAAGCAGATAAACCGACACGATCAATGCAATCAGAAAATCTGCAAATACTCCCACAACCGATACCGAAGTTGATACAACCGTCATAAAAATATTCTGCAGCTGCTGCTGAAGACTGCTGCTGGATAAAAATGAATTTCCAAATTCCTGGAATTTTTTTGTAATAAAATTAAAATCTATCTCCGGTATCTGTTCATTCAGGTCCACCAGAAATTTCATGGATTTATTATACCAGCCCGGCACCATGGCCGCCAGATCCAGAACACTCTGCCATACCTGAGGAATAATAACACCTATAACCAGAATAATCACACCAAGGAAAATAATGTAGGTCAGCAGGATAGAAAAACCTTTGGCCAGACCTTTATGCTTTTCCGCCAGCGATTTAAAAACGCATTGCTCCAGAAAAACAACAAGAGGATACAGAAGGCAGGCCAGAAAAATCCCCATAAGGTACGGAGATGACCATCTTATAAGGTTTGTCACCGCACTGCTGGTTGCTTCCCACATAAAAATCCCGCGCACAATAAACGCACAGATCAGCACAGTTATAACAGTATATATACTGATTGTATAATATCTGCTGTTAAATATAAATCTGTGAGACTTTTTCGGACCCCCTGTATCTTTCTCCCTGTCTTTATCTTTACCGCTCTCCATGTGAAACCAAATCACATCCTTTCCATAACATGTCTGACACTTTTTCATTATAACCACAAAAACAGGGACATTCAACCATCCAAAAAAAATCTTAAAAAACTTTATTTATTTTAATGGGGTCTGGCACCAAAAAAATTTAAAAAAACCTCTTGACTTTTTTATGATTTGTATTATAATAATCACTGTTGTGAGCGAAACAACACAGCAAACACGGATGCGCTTTTAGCTCAGTTGGTAGAGCACCTGACTCTTAATCAGGGTGTCCAGGGTTCGAGCCCCTGAAGGCGCACTGCAGTAAACTGCTTCTTACAGGATGTAGGAAGCAGTTTTTTTGTATTCTCTGTTTTTCTGTTTTATGTTTTTCTGTTTTGCTATCACTGTTATCCATGTTCTGTAAGATATTTTCATCATGCCGGACACAGTACAAATCGAAAGTATGTTCTTGAATACTCACCAAAAATCCAATTGTTTCTCACGAAATTCCATAATTATTAACAAAATATGAATTTTCAGCAAAGTTTTTGTAAATAAAACCTTGATTTTTAATTTTCCATGTGCTAGTATAACGATACAATAATTACAACAAATTTTGACATATGGACGCGCCTTTAGCTCAGTTGGTAGAGCACCTGACTCTTAATCAGGGTGTCCAGGGTTCGAGCCCCTGAAGGCGCACTGTAAAGCATCTGTTTTCGGACGTAAGAGCCGGGGGCAGGTGCTTTTATTTTTCAGCAATGTTCTTTTCAGCAATGTTCTGGAGCTGGCAAAATGAAAGTCCATAAATCTCCCCACAGGGACCATTGCAAAAGCGGGTCCCGGAAAGAGATTTATGGACTGAGTAAATTCCTATTTGCTGTTCAGTCTCACTTTTTCATGCTTTTCTATCTGAATGATCTTACCATCCTGCACGATTACAGTGATGGAGCCAAAACGAACATCTTCTATGAATTCTTTTATTTTTGCCAGATCCTCATTTGTCACTTTCGTTCGTTCCATGATACTGATGCTCCTATATATAATACATATTCTGATTATATTCTTCGTTTTCCAGATAGCATTTTTCCAGATCTGCCAATGTGACATTCTGCAATACATCATCCAGCTTATGATTTACTTCATCAATCACCATGGTCTGTATGGTGGTGGAAATCCCCTGACAGCTGCTGCCTTCCGGTGAAACTTCTTCTTCAATGTGGTAGTTACCGTCCAGTGCTTCCAGTACCTGAGCTGCTGTAATCTCTTCAGGCCTGTGGTTCAACAGATACCCTCCCTGAGATCCTTTCACACTTTTTATAATGCCTGCCCTTCTCAGAGCTGCAAAAATCTGTTCCAGATACTGTGCTGATATGCCGTTGCGCTTTGCCACACTGCACAGAGAAACCTGTTCCGTCTTGGAATTAACAGCCAGATCAATGAGGGCGATGAGCCCATATCTGCTTTTTCTTGAAAACTTCATAAAATTATTCCGTAAATAAAGGAGTTGAATAGTATCTGTCGCCTGTATCAGGTAATAATGCTACAATAGTCTTACCTTTGTTTTCAGGACGTTTTGCAATCTGAATCGCTGCATCCAGTGCTGCACCGGAGGAAATACCAACCAGAACACCTTCATGCTTTGCAAGTAATTTACCCGCTGCAAATGCCGCATCATTCTCAATGGGAAGAACCTCATCATAAACCTTTGTATTCAGTACATCCGGTACAAATCCTGCACCGATACCCTGAATCTTATGAGAACCGCTTCTGCCTTCCGAAAGTACGGGTGAAGTTGCCGGCTCTACCGCTACGATCCTGACATCGGGATTCTGTGACTTCAGATATTCACCGACACCTGTTAATGTACCACCTGTGCCGACACCCGCAATAAAGATATCCACCTTTCCGTCTGTGTCTTTCCAGATTTCAGGCCCCGTGGTCGCTCTGTGGATTGCAGGATTTGCAGGATTTACAAACTGACCGGGGATAAAGCTGCCGGGAATCTCTTTTGCCAGCTCTTCTGCTTTCGCAATAGCACCTTTCATGCCTTCGGCTCCTTCCGTCAGCACCAGCTCTGCACCGTAGGCTTTCAGAATGTTTCTTCTCTCAATACTCATGGTCTCAGGCATGGTCAGGATGATACGATAGCCCTTTGCTGCTGCGATTGATGCCAGACCGATACCGGTATTGCCGGATGTGGGTTCAATGATTACGGAACCTTCTTTCAGAATACCCTTCTGCTCTGCATCTTCAATCATTGCCTTTGCGATACGGTCCTTAACACTTCCCGCCGGATTGAAATACTCCAGCTTAACCAGAACGGTCGCTTCCAGACCAAGTTCCTTCTCAATATTTGTTACTTCAACCAGGGGAGTGTTGCCAATTAAATCCAATGTTCCTTTATAAATATTTGCCATCTTTCTTTCTCCTATATTTCCTACTTGTTTAATATGTTTTTGTTGTTGTTATTATCTTATACCTATTATTCCGATTTGTCAAGTATATTTTTTATTAATTCCAATTTATACTTATATATAGTCCCGGTCCACGGAATCTCCTGCAGTAAATGCTGATATTTTCTTAATAAAATCTGCAATTTCATTAACTGCAGTACCGATTTTCCGCTGCCAGCCGCTGTAATAGAAATCATATCCGCTCAGTGCATCATCTGCTTCCTTCTGATCAGCTGCTGCCAGAAGAACCACCAGCCCGGCTTCATTCAGGTGGCGGACCGTACGGGCAAAATCCTCGCCGGCAGCAGGGGCGTACAGATACGTATGCTTTCCACAAGAGCCGAGCTTTCTCTCAACCTCTTCAACTGTCTGCATGGTGATTCCCTCTTTTCCCACCGGGAATTCCACGGTAACAGGTGTCTGGCGTTTCAGTACGGAACGGAAGGTTCTGTCCACTTTCCTTTCATCCAGATCGCCGGACTGAGACTGCAGCTGCGTAATCACACCGCAGGCAGAAGTCATATTGGTGACCTGGTCAATGAGAATCAGTTCTCCAAGAGTTTTATGTTTCCTGAATTCATCGGCAGCCACCTTATCCGAGAATGATAAAACGCAGGAAGCAATTTCATTTTTGCTTAATACGTCTGTTTTTTTCTTCTCTCCCGTATTCACATCAACAGAATACTGGATTCGTTCCACCGTTCCCAGAAGCATTCTTGTTCCCAGCTTGATGAAATAATTTTTTCCGGGTTCCAGACGGCTGTCGTCCATCCATAAAAGCGTTGCTGTAACGGATGTGACCGTCCGGATATCGGAATCTGCCGACAGAACACACCCTCTGGACACATCCACTTCCCGATCCAGCTGAATCGTAACCGGCTGTCCCTTAAAAGCCTCATCTGCTTCCCGGTCACCCACAAGAATACTTTTCACATGAGCCTGTTCCCTGCTGGGAAATGCCGTAATCAGATCACCCGTCCGGATTCTGCCGGATTCGATCTGCCCCTGAAAACCACGGAATTCATGACTCGGGCGGCACACACGCTGCACGGGCATATAAAAGCCTTTCTCCTCAGCCGCATCCGAAATATCCACATTTTCCAGGTACGGCAAAAGTGCAGGTCCCTGATACCAGAAGATATTTTCCGACCTTGCAGTCACATTATCCCCTTCCGTGGCAGAGACAGGGATAATTTCCACATTTTCCAGTGAAAGCTCTGCCGAAAGCTGTTCAATCTGCTTTTCTATTTCACGGAAACGTGCCTCACTGTAATCCACCAGATCCATTTTATTGACTGCAAATACAAAATAGCGGATGCCCATCAGTGCACAGATTCTGGCGTGGCGCCTGGTCTGTACCAGAACCCCCTGTTTTGCATCCACCAGGATAATCGCCAGATTGGCAAATGACGCACCTACCGCCATATTACGGGTATATTCTTCATGACCGGGCGTATCAGCCACAATGAAGCTTCTCCTGTCTGTTGTAAAGTACCGGTAGGCCACATCGATGGTGATTCCCTGTTCACGTTCTGCCATCAGTCCGTCCAGCAGCAGTGAGTAGTCAATCTTTCCTTCCCGGCTTCCCACCCGCGAATCCAGCTCCAGAGCCTTCTCCTGATCAGTGTAAAGAAGCTTGGCATCATAAAGAATATGACCGATTAATGTCGATTTTCCATCATCTACGCTTCCGCAGGTAATAAATTTTAATAATCCCTTCATTCTAGAAATATCCTTCCCTTTTTCTTCTTTCCATACTGCCCGAGGCTTCATGATCGATCACCCGGCTTGTCCGTTCCGATGATACTGCACTTAATGTCTCCCGGATAATTGCATCAAGTGTATCTGCATCTGACTCAATTCCTCCGGTAAGCGGATAACAGCCAAGCGTGCGGAAGCGCACTTTTTTGTATTCGACCTTCTCTCCCTCCCGCAGCTTCAGCCTGTCATCATCCACCATGATAATATTTCCGTCCCGGTAAATGACCGGCCTTTCCTTTGCAAAATACAGGGGAACGATTTTTATGTTCTCTCTGCGGATATACTGCCAGATATCATTTTCTGTCCAGTTGGAAATAGGAAAGACACGAATGCTTTCTCCTTTCTGGATCTTTGTGTTATAAAGCTTCCACATTTCAGGTCTCTGATTTTTGGGATCCCATGCCTGTGCCGAATTGCGGAAAGAAAATATCCTCTCTTTTGCACGGGATTTTTCCTCATCCCGGCGTCCTCCGCCGAATGCTGCTGTAAAACCGTATTTATTTAACGCCTGTTTCAGAGCCTGCGTTTTCATAATATCCGTATAAGCCGAGCCATGGTCAAAAGGATTGATTCCTGCTTTTACACCATCCTGATTTGTATAAACCAGCATCTCAATACCCAGCTCCTCTGCAATTTCATCGCGGAACCGGATCATTTCCCTGAATTTCCATGTGGTATCCACGTGAAGAAAAGGAAAAGGAGGTTTTTCCGGATAAAATGCCTTCATGGCCAGATGAAGCATGACGGAGCTGTCTTTGCCGATTGAATAAAGCATAACCGGTTTTTCACATTCTGCCGCCACCTCCCTGATGATATAGATTGCTTCTGCTTCCAGTTTATCAAGATGTGATAACTCACTCATACTGTTCTCCTCTCCTGTCAGTATTTATTTGCCGCTTTTTTATTGACCTCCAGTACCTGCACGTGTCCCTGCAGATCTTTAATCTTCCATGTGCTGATACCATCTTTTTCCGATACGGTTAAAGTACTTCCTCTTCCTCCCATGTCCGGTCCCAGATAAAAAAGGATGGCATCTGCTCTGCATTCCTTGATACAGGAGGTGCATCCCCAGCAGTCTTTCACATGGCGGATCTGTGCCTTTCCATTTTCATCCGTTTTAATCAGATTTCCCGGACAGACCTCCACACACCGCCTGCAGCCGACACATTTATCTTTCTGAATCCGAATGCTCATATGTCTTTCCTCCCGTAACCAGATCCCGATAAATAATTTCTATTTTTCCATCTCTCATTCTGGAATTTACATATTTCAGCCACTCATCCGATTTTTCAGGATAATCTGTATTTTCCGCAAAGCTGTGCCAGCGCGTTTCCTTTCTTGCCATGAGATGGGCAATGACTGCCCGGCACACCAGCAGACGCTCTTTCAGCTCATAAATCCTAAGAAGATCATCCATATCTTCCGCTGAAAGCTCCTTTGCAAGAAGTTCCGTGGCTTCGATTTTTTCTGCAGCCAGCTTAAGCTTTGTTTCATTGTACTGATAATCTGTGCTGATACCTCCTGCATACTGATCCATGATCTTCTGCATGGTCTCCTCCAGCTGCTCTGCAGTCAGAAGGGAAGATTTTCTGTTCAGAAAAGCCTCATATTCCGCTTTTTTTGTTTCTGATTCCCCGCAGGCACCGTGTTCATCTTCTGTATGTCCACTGTACAGTTTTTTCACATAATCCATGACCGCTTCTGCTGCGATCTCACCTTCTGCCAGTGCTCCTGTAACATATTTCTGGGGACATCCCCCCGCCACATCTCCTGCGGCGTAAAGCCCTTTTATGGTGGTCTGCCTATTCTGATCCACCCAGTAGCCGCTGGCCGTGTGCCCGCCCACAATGTACGGTTCCGTTCCTTCGATCTCCACATTCTCCGAAGAAGGCCCTTTGCCGGATTCCAGCCATTTCAGTGTCTGGCCGGGTGCCATGTTCAGATAAGCCTTATAAAGATCCTGCTCCTGCTCTCCGGAAATATGTTCCGTACGCAGATAGCAGGGTCCCCGTCCTTCCCTGTTTTCCATGACAGTACCATATACCCGCTGGGATGTCGTCAGTCCGTAACGGCTTTCGTAAACCTCTCCGCGGCTGTTTATCTGCCTGGCACCGACTCCCTGTGCAATTGTCCCTGTGGGAGCGATGGTATCCTTGCAGCGCAGAGCAATAAAACGCATTTCAAATGTGGTCATTTCCGCACCTGCACGAAGTCCCATGGCATAGCCGGCACCTGTATTAAAAGGCGGATACCACATTTTATGCCGGGAAAATCCCGGATTATTGGGCCGGTAAAGACCGGCTGCACCGCCGGTGGCACAGATCACCGCACCTGCATCAATATCGTAAAAAATTTCCTTATTTACATCAAATCCCCAGGCACCTGCAGCTCTTCCGGCAGCCACCTTGAGATCAGTTATATTCACATGATTCAGTACTCTTACATTTTTCTGTGCAGACACAGCATCCGCCAGAATGGGCTTGATATTTTCTCCGTTGATTTTTATATTGCGGTTTCCTCTGGTGACATAATCACCATTCTCATCTTTCAAAATCACCAGACCCAGAGCTTCCATTTCCTCTGTCACGTGATTCAGGCGTTCTGACATGGATAAAAGCAGATCCTCGCGGACGATCCCGTCCGCATCCTTTTTCGCGTAATCCACGTAATCCTGAGGAACTCTTCCTTTTGTTATGTAGGCGTTAATGGCATTTACACCTGCTGCCAGACAGCCGCTGCGCCGGATATTGGCCTTTTCTGCAATAACCACATTCAGCCCGCTTTTCCTTCCCAGCGTGACTGCCGCAAAACATCCGGCTGTTCCGCCTCCGATAATCAACACATCCGTCGTGATTTTTACGGTCTCCATGATTCGGTTTTGTCCTTTCTGCTTAGATAAATACGGAATCGTCCTTCAGGGACTGATTTTCCACCAGATATGCCCGGTCCCCGGCAGTTACAAAGATACGGTACAGGAAAACATTCACCGTTTCTCCCACCTCTATGGGACTTTCCTCCAGCCCCCGTCTTGCCACGAGAACCGAGTTGTTGACCCGGATGCGGAGTTCGATTTTATCTCCGCGGAAAGCAGTTCGTTCTACAATTCCCTCCGATGCGGAGCTTTTGAACCTCTGCACTTCGTCCTTTTTCCGGACACTGACAAATTCCGGACGGACAATGGCATGTTCCGCTCCGGGAACATCTTCGAAATTCACAAAATCATGATAATCTTCCAGTATGGAAGTCTGCCCGAAAAAGGATGCGGTAAACGCAGTCTGCGGATTCCGGTAAATTTCCAGCGGAGTACCGATCTGTTCCACCCGTCCCCGGTTGGTAATGATGATCTCATCTGCCACTTCAATGGCCTCGTCCTGATCATGTGTTACAAAAATACTGGTAATTCCCAGTTTTTCAATCATGTCCTTCAGCCAGCTCCGAAGCTCCTGCCTGACTTTGGCATCGATGGCAGCAAACGGCTCATCCAGCAAAAGCAGCTGGGGATTGGGTGCCAGTGCTCTGGCAAATGCCACTCTCTGCCTCTGACCGCCGGACAACTGGCTGGGATAACGTTTTTCCAGCCCCTCCAGACCGATGAGCCGGATCAGTTCGCCGACCCTTTCCTTAATTTTCTGTTTATCTTCCTTCTGAACCTTCAATCCGAAAGCTATATTATCAAATACGGTCATATAGCGGAAAAGAGCATAATTCTGAAATACAAACCCGATTCCCCGCTGACTGGCCGGTATATTATTTACAATTTTACCATCAATTACAATTTCACCGCTGTCAGGATTTTCCAGTCCGGCGATCATTCGCAGGATCGTTGTTTTCCCGCTGCCGCTGGGACCTAAAAGCCCAATCAGCTTCCCTTTTTCAATGCCGAAGCTCACATGATCGGAGGCTTTATAATTTCCGAATTTTTTATTAATATCTCTTAATTCAACGTACATGTTACGCCTCCTTCTTTCCCCGGTATTCCACAATACTTCTTATCACCAGTATGATAATGGCCAGAATAACCAGAATCGACGATACGGCGAAAGCCGGAACATACTGGAATTCATTAAATAAAATTTCAATGTGCAGAGGAAGCGTATTGGTTTTCCCCCGCAGATGGCCGGATAAAACAGACACCGCGCCAAATTCACCCATTGCCCTGGCAGTACATAATACAACCCCGTAGACAAATGCCCATTTAATATGAGGGAAGGTGATTTTTCTGAAAATCGTCCAGCCGCCCGCACCCATAAATGCGGCGGCTTCTTCTTCATCGGTTCCCTGTGCTTCCAGCACCGGAATCAGTTCTCTGGAAACAAAAGGAAACGTTACAAAAACCGTTGCCAGCACAATACCCGGAACCGCAAATACCACTTTGATTCCCATGGACTGAAGATATGGATACAAAGCACTTTGACGACCGAAAATCAGGATAAAAATCAGACCGGCGATAACCGGTGAAACCGTAACCGGCACATCGATCAGCGTAGTCAGCAGTTTTTTCCCTTTAAAATGAAATCTGGTAACAGCCCATGCTGCAAATAAGCCAAAAACGGTGTTGACTGCCACGGCAATAACCGTTGCTTCAATGGTCAGCTGCAGTGCTTTTATGGTATATTCATCCGCAACCGCTTCCACATAGACCTCCCAGCCGCTGCGCAGCGCCTCTGCCACAACTGTAAACAGAGGCAGCAGCAGCATTATAAACAGAAACAGAACACTGATTCCCGTAAGCAGCCATTTGACAATTTTTGATGACGTTCTCTCTTCCTGCATCAGCTGTTTCCTCCCTGCAAAATTCTCGTATTTCCCGCCTGTATCAGATTAACCAGAAACAGAATCAGGAAAGAAGCAGCCAGCATGACAAGAGCAATCGCCGTGGCACTGGCATAATCATATTCCTGCAGTTCCGACATGATAATCAATGGCGTGATTTCCGTATAGTAAGGTTTATTTCCCGCAATAAATACCACGCTTCCATATTCACCCAGGCAGCGGCCGAAGGCCAGCCCGGCACCGGTAAACAGTGCCGGTTTCAGCTCCGGAAATATTATTTTCCAGAATATGGCAGCCGGTCCGGCCCCCAGTGCTCTGGCGGCTTCCTCGTAGGAAGAATCAAGCTTTTCCAGCACCGGCTGTACAGCTCTTACCACAAACGGGATTCCGATAAACACCAGAGCAACGGTGATACCGATTCTTGTATAGGCAATACGGATACCAAATCCGGCAAAAAATTTTCCCACAAGTCCTGTGTCGGATGTCAGAGAAGTTAATGCAATACCTGCCACAGCAGTAGGCAGTGCAAAAGGAAGTTCAATCATTCCATCCATGATCCGTTTGCCGGGAAAATCATACCTTACCAGAACCCACGCAATGATCACTCCCATGACCGCATTTATGACAGTCGCTGCTGCCGCTGTCAGAAAACTGACGTAAAAACTGGACAGTACTCTGGCTCTTGTGACTACTTCAATAAATTCCTTTACTCCCAGCTGTGCAGAATAGACTGCCAGAGATGCCAGAGGAATCAATACAACACAGCTCAATATGGAAAGCGTAACTCCCATGGACAACCCAAAACCGGGAATCACTCTTTTACCGGCTTTCTTCATGTTTTTAATAACTCCTTTTACATATTACTGTTCATAAATCTGATCAAATATTCCGCCATCTGCAAAATGCTTCTCCTGAGCTTCATCCCAGCCTCCGAAGTCATCAATTGTTACAAGATTGATATCCAGATCAAATGTATCTTTATACTCCTGAAGAATTTCCTCATTGGAAGGACGATAGAAATTATCGCCTGCAATTCTCTGTGCTTCATCAGAATACAGGTAGCTGAGATATTCTGTTGCCACGTCTCTTGTACCTCTCGCATCCACAACTTCATCCACAACTGCTACAGAAGGCTGTGCCAGAATACTGATGCTGGGAGTAACGATCTCATAATCATCTGGAGCATCCTTAATGGAGAGATATGCTTCATTCTCCCATGCCAGCAGCACATCACCCTGACCGTTTTCTACAAAAGAGGTTGTAGCTCCGCGTGCACCGGAATCCAGAACCAGTACATTCTGATACAATTTCTTTATGAAATCCCTGATTTTTGTTTCATCACCGTTATACAGTTTATCCGCATATGCCCATGCTGCCAGATAATTCCATCTTGCGCCGCCGGAGGTTTTGGGATTCGGTGTGATTACGCCTATACCGTCCTTTACAAGATCATCCCAATCCTTAATATTCTTGGGATTTCCCTTTCTCACCAGAAAAACAATGGTGGAAGTATAGGGAGAACTGTCTTTATCAAATTCATCCACCCAGCCGGGTTCAATAAGACCGGCATCCTGAACTGCCTTAACATCATATTCCAGAGCCAGTGTCACAACATCTGCTTCGAGACCGTTGGCAACCTCCAGCGCCTGTTTGCCGGAACCGCCGTGAGACTGTGTAACCTCCACTTCCTGCCCTGTTTTCTCCTTCCAGTGCTCTGCAAATACTTTATTATACTGTTCATACAGCTCTCTCGTGGGATCATAGGATACATTGGTGATCGTCACCTTTTCTGCAGCATCATTTTTGCCTGCTTCCGTACCTGCATCCTTACTGCCGGAACCACCGGCGCCTCCTGCGCATCCCGCCAGACTTCCCACTGCCAGAACTGCTGCCAGAACCGTTGCCAGACCTGAATTTAAAAATCTTTTCCTCATAAACTTTTCCTCTCTTTCTTTTTCATGATTTACATGTTTCTGGTAGGCAAAAAAACGGAGGTCCGAACCTGGAATATTACACAGACTGCGCATACCTTCATGCCTGCAGTCGGCTCCTATTCGCTGTTCAAACCTCCGGTTTTCCGGTCAGCTCGATTGCTTCCCTTTATTCCTACTTAACATACCTGTATGGTATGTTTTTTATGTCTGATATATTATACCAAGTATTCCTATTTGTCAAGTATAAATTAAACTTTTTTTCAGGATTGTATTTGCATGCCGTTTCAGCCGGATCTGTCACATCTGTTTTTTCGAATGATCCGAGGTAATATAGTTTCGATATTCTTTCGGTGTCTTTCCCACGTATTTTCGAAATGTTTTAGTGAAATAATTGACATCAGGTATTCCGCAGGACTGCGCAATCGCCTGAATCTGAAGACTGGTAGTATTAAGAAGAAACAGTGCATGCCGGATTCTTTTTTTATTCACATATTCTGTCAGTGTTGCGCCGGTTTCTTTTTTAAATAATGCAGAAAGATAGCTGGAATTTACATTCAGCTGTCTGGCCTGGGCATAAAGGCTGAGATCTGCGGTAATGTCGGCTTCAATCAGAGTCAGTGATTTCTGAATCAGGGGAGAGTATCCTTTCAGGGAATGATTCTGAACCAGAAGACAATACTGGCGGATCATATGCCGGTTCAGTTGATCTACAGCACCGGGCGAAGCACAGAGCTCGATTTC
Organism: Lachnospiraceae bacterium; assembly: GCA_034086685.1. GTDB lineage: Bacteria > Bacillota > Clostridia > Lachnospirales > Lachnospiraceae > TWA4. Next base: position 7,331 of record JAXDZY010000115.1, on the reverse strand, counting down.
TCTGGCAAACCGGGAAGAAATGCTGTCAATATGCAGAGGATGCACGAAGCCCTGCTCTGCGGCCTTTCTGAGCAGCGTATTCAGAATAATCGAATAGTTTTTCCGATTGCGGAGCGGGTCGGCTGTCCGTACTTCCGGCCTCTTGTAATGAAAACTCTGATACAGGGAATCCGCTTTATTGGGTTGTCCGGAAGTCACTGCCTGCAGCAGTTCATTTTCCTCTTTATATCGTTTTTCCAGAACCTGTATGGATAAAAATGGTTCTTCCTGTTTTCGTGCGGTTCTTTGCTCCGAATTAAACGTTTTCCGGTAATCCTGAATAGAGAAATTATTGATATCATCCCATAATTTTTCTCCGAGTGTATACAGAAGTGTCAAAAGAACTGTTTCATTACTGATATAGGGAATATTCTGACAGTACTTTTCCAGCTGCGGTATGGTATCCGGAGGAAAAGAATACTCTTCAACGATACTCATCAATATCTCCTGAGAATAGGCAATCAATGTGTATGGACCGATGAGAATGAAAGCATCATCATTTTCGTCAGGAACCCTGAACAGAAAATAACTGCAGAAGGAAATATCTTTCAGCCGGTAGATAATATTGGGATGGATATCTTCTCTGATATAATCGAAGAATTTTACGTAATTATAATCTAAAACCAGTGCCTGACGCAGTCCGTAGTCCGGAAGCAGATCGATGAGATCCTGATGATTCCTGATAATATGAAAAGAAAGTCCGAAATTATTTAAAAGCTGCTGTACAAAATTGATTTCAGTTTCACATTTCATAAAAAATTCCTCCTGCATGAGATTGTCAGCTGATTCAAATGATCCGCAAGAATAATATTTTCATAAATTCTGCAAAAAATCAATAGAAGCCAAAAATAATACTAAAAGTCCTAAAAATCATCTCTGTGAAAAAAAAGCCGAAAAAAATATAATAAATGCACAAAATTCGTTGCAAAAAAGGAGGAAAATCATGCGTAATGTTATTAGTTTGAACGAAAACTGGAAATTCATCCAGAAAGATGCCGGACTTCCGGATACTTTACCGGAAGATTGGGATTCCATCTGCCTGCCCCATACATGGAATGCCGTGGATGGTCATGACGGAAACGGAGGCTATGACCGCAGGACATGCTGGTATGCCAGAAACTTCCGGACACCGAAGCAGCCTCTGAAAGGCGGCCGTGTCTATGTGGAGATTCCCGCCGCAGGTCAGCAGGCAACTGTATATGTCAATGGCAATAAGGTAATCTACCACGAAGGCGGCTATTCCGCCTTCCGCGCCGACATAACAGAGCTGTGCAATGAAAATGAAGATAACCTTCTGGTGGTCGCCTGCAGCAATGAGGTCAAAAGCAGCGTATATCCGGAATCAGCCGATTTTACATTTTACGGTGGGTTATACAGGGGTGTAAATCTTATCAGCGTACCGGAAACGCATTTTGACCTGGATTATTTCGGCGGCCCGGGTCTCAGAGTAACTCCCAGACCCTGCGGCGGCGGCGGCGCTGAATTCGAACTGGAATCCTGGGTAATCAACGGAGATGAAAATTTTACAGTGATGTATTCCATCTGTGATGCACAGGGCCGGGAAGTGGCTTCTGCAGTGCGCCTGGCTGACGCTGCAAAGGTAACAGTTTACGTACCCGATGCAGTCAGATGGGATATTGACAACCCCTATTTATACACTGTAACGGCTGTACTGCAGCGGCGCAATGAAGCATACGATGAAGTATCTGCCCGCGTAGGTGTCAGGAACTTCTCCTGCGATCCGGAGAAAGGTTTTATCATCAACGGTGTGCAAACTCCTCTGCGCGGTGTAAGCCGTCACCAGGATCAGCTGTACAAAGGCAATGCTCTGACCAGAGAAGATCATTATGAAGATGCCCGCCTGATCAAAGAACTGGGAGCAAATACGATCCGACTGGCTCATTATCAGCATTCTCAGGATTTCTACGATGCCTGCGATGAAATGGGCTTTATCGTCTGGGCAGAGATTCCTTTCATCAGTGTATTCAAGACAGACCCGGCTGCCCATGAAAACTGCATCAGTCAGATGAAAGAACTGATCATCCAGAATTACAACCATCCTTCCATCTGTTTCTGGGGAATTTCCAATGAAATCCTCATCGGCGGTATTTCCGAACAACTGGTGGAAAATCATCAGGAACTGAACAAACTCTGCAAGGAACTGGATCCCACAAGACTGACCACCATTGCCCATGTTTCCATGACACCGGTGGAAAGTCCCATTCACGGCATTACCGATGTTGAAAGCTACAACCACTATTTCGGCTGGTATGGCGGTAAAACGGAAGACAATGGTCCCTGGATGGACAATTTCCACCGTGTCCATCCCGATATCTGCGTGGGACTTTCCGAATACGGATGCGAAGGAATCATCACTTACCATGGTCCCAATCCCGCATGCAAGGATTACAGTGAAGAATATCAGGCCCTGTACCACGAGCACATGGCAAAGATGCTGGATGAACGTCCCTGGATCTGGTCAAGTCACGTATGGAATATGTTTGATTTCGGCTGTGCAGCCCGCAACGAAGGTGGTGTAGCCGGACGCAACAACAAAGGACTTGTAACAATGGACCGAAAGACAAAGAAGGACAGCTATTACATTTACAAAGCATACTGGAATAAAGAACCCATGGTGCATCTCTGCGGAAAACGCTACGCGCAGCGGGCCGGGGAAACCACGGAAATCCGCGTTTATTCCAATCAGCCGGCTGTTACCCTGTATCTGAACGGTCAGCCTGTGGAAGAAAAGTCCGGCGATAAGGTTTTCATATTCCGAGTTTCTTTGAAGGAAGGTTTTAACACTGTTCTGGCAGCAGCAGGCGATGTAAAGGACAGCATGACACTGGAAAAAGTGGAAAAAGAACCTGCTGTTTACGTGCTTCCCGAAGTAAATGAAAGAGCAGAAGGTGTAGCCAACTGGTTTAAACTGGCGGGTGATCTGGATCTGAAGGCACCCATGGAATTCCCCGAAGGAAAATACAGCATCAAAGATACTGTTGAAGAAATTGCCAAAAGCCCCGAAGCTCTGAAAATTACTGCAGAAGCAGTAAAGCTGACCATGAATATGAGTCTGATTCCGGGACAGGGCATGTATGACATGATGAAATCCATGACACTGGATAAAATGGTTGAGATGGCCGGTTCCATGGCTCCCGATGGTTTTGTTGAAAGCCTGAATGCAAAACTGAATAAAATTGATAAAGTCTGATACACATAAAAGACAGGAGATGAAAAGATAATGGCAAAGGATAAGACATCTGTTCAGCCTTTTGGCATGAAAGATAAAATAGGATACATGTTTGGCGATTTTGGTAATGATTTTACCTTTATCCTGTCATCCATGTTCATGATGAAGTTTTATACTGACGTTATGGGAATCAGCGCAGCCGTGGTCGGTATTCTGATGATGGCTGCACGTTTTGTGGATGCATTCACAGACGTTACCATGGGACAGATCGTGGATCGTTCCAAACCTACAAATGACGGTAAATTCCGCCCCTGGATCAAACGGATGTGCGGACCGGTTGCAATCGCTTCCTTTCTGATTTACCAGTCAGGGCTTTCCGGTATGCCTTACGGATTCAAAGTTGTATGGATGGTGGTTACCTATATTCTCTGGGGATCCATTTTCTATACTTCCATCAATATCCCTTACGGCTCCATGGCATCTGCCATTACCGCAGAACCCAGGGAACGTGCCCAGCTGTCCACATGGAGAAATATCGGCGCGACTCTGGCCGGTCTTGTCATCGGTGTGGGGACTCCCATGGCTGCATACGTGGTAGTAGACGGCAATACCGTGCTTTCAGGCCCCCGCATGACTGTAATTGCAGGTATTTTCGCTGTCTGCGCTATCATCTGCTACCTGCTCTGCTTCAATCTGGTTCGCGAGCGGGTTCCCATGGAAGCCAATACACAGAAGCTGGAAGTTGGCAAACTGCTGAAAAGCCTTGTGACCAACCGGGCACTGATCGGTATCATTGCCGCAGCAATTCTGCTGCTTCTGGCACAGCTGGGAATGCAGGGAATGTCAAGCTATGTATTCCCCAACTTTTACGGGTCTGCCGCAGCACAGTCCGCATCATCTCTGGCAGCTAATCTGGCGATTCTGGTGGTATGCGCACCTCTGGCTGTGAAACTTTCCTCAAAAATCGGTAAAAAGGAACTTTCTGTAGCCTCCTGCCTTGTCAGTGCTCTTGTCTGGCTGATCTGCCTGATCATGAAACCGTCCAATGCTTATGTTTATGTTGTATTCTATACACTGGCCTATGTGGGCACCGGATTTTTCAACTGCGTCATCTGGGCCATGATCACAGACGTAATTGATGATGCGGAACTGAAAAACGGAGTCCGTGAAGACGGTACCATTTATTCTGTTTACTCCTTTGCCCGCAAAATAGGGCAGGCACTTTCCTCAGGTATGGTAGGCGGACTTCTAAGCATGATCGGTTACACCACGGCAACCGCTTTTGACCCGGAAGTGACCCTGAATATCTTCCGTATGTCCTGCATTATCCCCATCATTGGCTTCGTTGCGGTTGCACTTGTACTGCTTTTTATATACCCTTTAAGCAAAAAACGGGTCGAGGAAAACTCTGCCAGATTAATGCAGAAAAACGCCCGGTAATATACCTGCTTAAAATTACTTCCTATATTTTACTGCCCATATAATAACTCTATTTTTTCATAATGATATATAATTTACGTCCGGCAGGTGCACGGGCAAGAGGGACTCTTCGGAGTCCCTTTTCATATTGAAGCAGTATGTGCAGATAAATTTTCGGATATATTATTATATGGAGTTGAAAATTCACCAATCTTTATGCTATCTTAATGTCATATACTGTTTCCTTACGCAAACTTAAGACAAATGAATGAATAATTAGATGGTATACAATGCTTTCAGATTGTATATAAAATTCAAAAAATTTTTTTAAAAAAGCAACAGGTATCTCCATGAATATAAAATCTCTAAATATAAATGTTTTAAGAAAAAAACGCTGGTCTTCTTTTCAGATTATTATTGCCGGTTTTTTAGCTGTGATTTTAATCGGCAGCCTCCTTCTGATGCTGCCTTTTTCATCCCGAAGCGGGGAATATACTTCATTTTTAAGTGCTCTATTCACAGCAACATCCGCTACCTGTGTGACAGGTCTTGTGGTCTATGATACAGCAACTCACTGGTCTGCATTCGGTCAGGCCATTATCCTGATCCTGATTCAGATCGGAGGTATGGGAGTTGTCACCATTGCCGTGTCAGCAGCAACAATTTCCGGCAAAAAAATCGGTTTAATGCAGAGAAGCACCATGCAGGAGGCAATCTCTGCCCCCAGCGTGGGCGGAATTGTCAGGTTAACCGGTTTTATTCTGAAGTCCACGATTTTAATCGAATCCATCGGCGCCATTCTGATGCTGCCTGTATTTCTGCGTGATTTTGGAATAAAAGGGATCTGGTATTCCATTTTTCATTCCATATCCGCATTCTGCAACGCAGGATTCGACCTGATGGGAAACAGACAGCAGTTTTCTTCTCTGACTGCCTACTCGACGAACGGCTATCTCAATACCATTATAATGGGACTGATCATCATCGGCGGTATCGGTTTTATTACCTGGGATGATATCCGTCATAAAGGATTTCATTTCAAACAATACCGTCTGCAGAGTAAGATCGCTCTGATCATGGCATCAGTTCTCATCATCTTTCCTTTTCTGTTCTTCTTTTTCCGGGAATTCAGTTCTTCCACATGGAATAATCTGACTTTGGGAGAGAGGATATGGGCAGCCCTGTTCCAGGCCGTTACACCAAGGACGGCAGGATTTAACACCGTAGATCTGTCTCTGTTCAGCGAAGCCGGGCAGACCATCATAATTCTCCTGATGCTGATAGGTGGTTCCCCGGGATCCACAGCCGGAGGTATGAAAACAACCACCATCGCAGTTCTGTTCATGAATCTGATTGCAGTATTCAAACGGAAAGAAGATGCAGAATGTCTGGGCAGAAGAATCGAGGGCGATACCATTAAATATGCTTCTACGATCCTGATGATGTATCTTGCCCTGTTCCTGACAGGCGGCATCATTATCAGCTGTGCGGAAGGTCTTCCCATGATGACCTGCCTGTTCGAAACTGCATCTGCCATCGGCACTGTAGGACTGACTCTCGGAATAACTCCTCACCTGGGACTTATCTCAAGGATCATACTGATCATATTGATGTTCATGGGAAGAGTCGGCTGCCTGACTCTGGTATTTGCTGCATTTTCCGGAACAAAAGGAAATGTTTCAAAACTTCCGAGAGAAAAAATCACTGTTGGTTAACCCGGACGCAGAACCGGAATAATAGAAAAAACAGATAATAACAGAACCTGATAATAAACAGAAAGGATGATTTGTCATGAAATCAATATTACTGATCGGATTGGGCAGATTCGGAAAACATGTTGCCATGAAGCTGCATGAACTGAATCATGAGGTAATGGCAATCGACAGATGTGAGGAACGGGTGGAAGAAGTTCTTCCCTACGTTACCAATGCACAGATAGGAGACAGTACCAACGAATTATTCTTAAAATCGCTGGGTGTAGGAAATTATGATGTATGCATCGTTGCAATAGGCAATGATTTCCAGGGGTCACTGGAAACCACATCTTTACTGAAGGAGCTGGGAGCAAAGCTGGTCGTTTCAAGAGCCGCCAGAGATGTACAGGCCAAATTCCTTCTTCGAAACGGTGCCGATGAGATCGTATACCCGGAAAAGCAGCTGGCCAACTGGACTGCCATCCGCTACAGCTCCGATCACATCTTCGATTACATCGAACTGGCCGACGATTACGCCATCTTTGAAATCGATATTCCTGATTCGTGGCTTGGCAAAACAGTCGGCGAAATCAATATCCGCCAGAAATACAATATCAACATTATGGCAGTAAGACGAAACGGAAAACTGGAGCTGACCGTAACCCCGGACACCCGCTTTTCATCAGATGAAGCATTGCTGGTACTTGGAAAAAGCAAAGATATCCAGAAATGTTTTCATATATAGATTTAATAAAAACCGGGTAACTGTCCATTATCTGAACAAAACAGATGATGGACAGTTACCCGGTTTTTCTGTAATACTATTTATTATTTTTTCTCAATTCCATTAATACTTGACAGTAAAAAGTTCTCAATAAAAAAATAACTCTTTCTAATGATTTTATGCTATTCTTAAGTTACCACACTAAAGAAAGGTACAGACCACCTGAAAGAGTTATTCTGGATATGAGTTTACCATACTTTCAGGT
>JAXDZY010000058.1:0-4326 GCA_034086685.1 Lachnospiraceae bacterium | reverse complement strand
GCGGCCGGGGTAAATTTAATCTGTTCCTTTGGAATTAATAATCACCGTGTAGTGTTTGGTAGCACGTTTCATGATGGAATTCGCTGAAACTTCATCGTTGAGGATCATGGATTTCCAACTTTTGGGTTCCCTCTGGGAGCAGACAATGGTGCTCACTGATGCTTCGCTCCGTTTTTCCATGATGTCGAAAAGCACTTTGATCTCTCTTTCATCAGTAATAGTATGGAGCAGAAAATCATCAAGGATTAACAGATCTAACCGTACATGAGATTTAATCTTTCTGATATATTTTTGATAATCACGCTGTTTCAGGGCAACCATATCTTCCAGAAAAGTCTCACAGTGATAATATCCCACTCTGTAGTTTGTGCATGCTTTGATGCCGATCGCTTTTGCCAGATAGGATTTTCCACTGTCTGATGGACCCAGGATGCACACATTCTGTCCTGCTTGAATAAAGTCAAGGGAAGACAGGGCAGGAATAATACCTGTCGGAATATATTCCCTGTTTTGGGAATCTCTACACTGGTTTATTTCCTGGGGACATCCATTCAGATGTGCATTTTTAAGTCGGTTGTTGATCCTCTTGCTGATTTTGGCTTCATATTCTGCGCTGATCATTTTTTCGAGCAGACTCAGATGATCCATCATAAGAAAATCCGGAGAATGATACATGATATCCAGAGATTCTGCCATATCATGCAGCCCGAGGTCCTTCAGTTCATCCGATAGTATTGTGAGAAGTTCTTTGCCGGTTGTCATGATTTTACAGCCTCCTTCCCGGAATCTTCCAGCAGCTTCCGGCTGCGTGAAAGGAGTTTTTCTGTATCAGAGGCTTCCTCATCCATGATGAACGCCCCTTTGTTACGTTCATCATTCTCTTCTGTATTAAAGCCGGAAGTTCCCAGTTCTTCAGCCACGAGAGGGATTGAGTTCTTGATGAACGTATAGGTAACCTTATCCAGACTGAGGGCACGGCTGCAGCATTCCTCGAGTGCCTGTCTGCTGTATTTTCTGGTAAATCCGAGAACACCAAGACATAAGCGGTAAGTCTGGACTTCGAGGTTTCTGCTGGCAAGGATCTTCTTTATGACTTCAACTGTGCAGGGACCGACTGTCAGTGCCCTGCTGATAAAGTAAGGACCGTTCCATTCCGCGAGGTCTTTGTAATTGGCAGGCAGATGGCTCTGATCGGTCATCCACTGCCCCTTGTGAACTGCCCGTGGCCATTCACAGATCAGTTCACCCTGCTGAGAATGGATAAAAACTTTTGAAGCAGTCGCCTTAATCAATACTTTTTTATGCAGAAAAGCTTTGTCTACGCTATAATAAGCATTGTCAAAGCGTACATGGAAATCGCTGGACACCTTAGCCGTTTTTCTCTCCATGTACTGGTACTGCATGGAGGGAAGCGGCATCAATTCCAGTTTTTCTTCTTCCCAGTAATAGTATCGGTTATGCTCTTTCTTGCTGAACGGCTCATGATTCAGTTCATCAAGTTTTTCCCACAGGTCTTCATTGAACTGTTCCAAAGAGAAGTAGGTCCGTTCTTCCAGATCATGAAAAAATCCTTTTTCGAGGATACCGACTGCATTTTCAACGCTGCTCTTAAATCTGGGTTTTTTTACTTTTGCGGGGAGAATCACTGTATGATTATGCTCTGCCCATTCGGCATAGTCTTTGTTGAGTTCCGGATCAATCCAGTCTTTGTTGACAAGAACCGCCTGTTTGCAATTGTCGCATACTACCAGGGGTGGAACCCCGCCGAAGTATTCCAGGGCATGGTTATTCACCTCAATCCACTGGGGCTCTTTAGTAGACAGCATGCCTTCTGCATAAATGTATTGTGAATACGGAAGGACTGCAACAAAAACGACAATGGTATAAGCTTCACCGGTCAGACTGTCAATCTGATCAAATGTCTGTCCGGCGAAATCCACTTCCATCTTCTGTCCAATGACCGCATCGATATGAAGGGTTTCCGCGTTGTTGTTACACCATTTACTGTACAGTTCGCAGAACTGCCTGTACTGGTAAAATCTGAGCCCATCTTTTTCACAGCGTTTCACATAACGGTTCCAAAGATAAACCAGGGTCATGTTTTTCCGGGTGACCATGGATTTATGGACCGCTTCGAAGTCAGGGAGTTCATAAGTCTGATCACGGCTTCCTGCCCCGGGCATTTTTCCGTATACCAGTTCCGCAATCCCATAATTAGTGATACCTTCTGGTAACGGATAGCTCAGAGACTCACAGTTTTTAAAAGCCCTCAGAAAGTCATTTACTCCTGATTTACTGCAGCCAAGTAATTTGGCGATCGCACTGCCGGACATCTTCAGTGCATAGTGTTTGATAATGATATCTTTGTAATCAAGCATACATCATCCTCCTAAAAATATACTCACTATCGAATGATAGCTGTATATCATTATCCGGAAGATTTATTGTATGTTCAAGAATTGACCTTATTTAATCTGAATGAGCGACCGCTCGCTCCGCATCGCGACCGTTTTGCTCCGCAAAACTGGCCGTTGAGCTTCGCCGTATGCATAAATACATGGCGGATGGTGTTTTCCATTTCCTGATCCGGAATTCGTCTGTTAAGATGGATATCCAGCAGAGATCTGCAGATCCGGCGTCCTTTTTCATCCCAGTACCGGATGTACTTATATTCCTTATCCTGCACAAGGGCACAGGAAACCTCACGGCAGTCCAGATACTGATACCGGTCAAGCCAGATGGCATTCTGATTTCTGGCAATAAACAGCAAGATCAGTGTGAGACATCCAAGGAAGACAGCAATGCCGGCAGGCAGGTTATATCCGGTGAGTATGGGGCTGTAATAATACACATATCCGGTGCTGACGTCAATTATGGTGCAGCAGGTAATAATGTGCCTTGTCTGCGGGGCCAGGACATTTGATATTGCGTTAAAAGGATCCGCACAGAGCAATATCAGCAGATCCGTGATAATCATTCCAATCAGCACCGGAGCCGGTGCGGGTATTAAAAAACAAAGAACAACTGCCATTGTCCCTGTAACCGGAAAAATAAAGCGACAGTAATAAACAGATCTATCCATAGTGCACTCTCCTATCGTGTTCAAAATGGAAGTGAGTCAAAAAATCTTTAGAATCAAGGCTTTTTGCAGGTACTTCCGGTTTCATAACTGTTTTGAAACCGGTTTTGGAACAATTTCCATGGGGTTTTGAAACAAATCTGAGGGTTATGAAACAATTTTCATAGGTTTCGGAACAATTTCGGAAGTTTCAAAACCGGTTTTGAAACAACTGGAATCTAAATATTACCAAACAAATCAAAGATGCTGAGTTGGATTCCATCATTATCCGGATCAGGAAGAATGGCTGCTATTTGACAGGTTTCTTTGTTTTCCAGTTTCAGATCATCCAGCAGATCTTCTGCAGGGATCGGCTCCGGGAGATAGTATTCTTCCGGATATTCTTCCTCCGGCAGCTCCTTCCGGCAACGGAGCTTCAGGTTCCTGATCACACGATAGTAGGAATCAATCTTTTTTCCAGCAGTTTCGCGGTCATACCAGCCCTTTCGATACCAGCGTTTGCAATGCTCATAGGATCCGTATTCAATACGCAGAAGCAGGGAAAGCTCTTCAGATATTTTGATCATAGATACCTCCTTACATTGCAAGTGGATTTATCAGCTTCATCAGTGCATCATAATCATAGTTTCTCTGTTCGAAGTCCCGGAAACTGCCGGGTTTTACGTTGGACGGAGAAGCACAGTTCCCATCCCAGTATGGAGTTGCCGGAGAAGAAGGTGTAGAGCTGTTTCCAGGCTGATCCGATTCGGGAACAGGATTATTTACAGGGTATGTGTATGGTGTGCGATTCCTATTGTTCCCAGATTTTCCCTGGCTTCTGCCGGATTTGCGACTCCAGAATCGTGCATTCCGGTCAATCCAGCGTTTTACGGATTCTTCTACATCGGTGATCAGCTCCCCTTTGGCTGTCATCCAGTCGCGCAGCGTATAGTAGTTGTAATATTTCTGTGCTTCCGCTTTTGTGGATCCATTATCGATAAAAATCCGGATGACGCTTTCCAGAGCAGGTACTGCAGTATCTGGAGTATCGGAAATTTCTGAATCCATATTATCCATATCCTGATCAGATATATCTATATTGTTATTATGTATATTAGAATTATTATTTAGTGTCTGCTGATTAACAGCAGTAGTCCAGATTTTAACTGACTTACAGCGATTTATGTGTTAATATAACTGCAAAGTTTATGTTTCTTCAAGGGGCATTTTCCCTGCAGTTTTATTAAAAATTACACACAAAGGAGCCT
>JAXDZY010000050.1:0-5874 GCA_034086685.1 Lachnospiraceae bacterium | reverse complement strand
CGACCGTTCGCATGGAGGATCGAGTATGAAAGATATGCCAACAAAGGAAAGAATTTTATATGCAGCACTGGATCTTTTTTCGGAAAAAGGATATGACGGCGTAGGGGTAGACTTGATCGCAGAGAATGCCGGACTGAAAGGGCCGTCTCTTTATAGACACTACAAAGGAAAAGAGGATATCTTTTTTTCTGTGATAGATATGGTTGAATCCCACTATACGAAAGGATTTGGATTAAAGAATACGGACGTGGGATTTCCGGAAAGTATGGATGATTTCATTGAGGATGCCATAGGGAGAATACAGTTTACAATGCACGATGATGTCATTCGCAAAACACGAAGAATACTGGCAATGGAGCAATTCCGCAGCGAACGGATGGCGGAGCTGACAACTCGTTATCATCTGGAGAATCTGCAGGAATTGTATGCAAACATCTTTGCAGACATGATGGAAAAAGGGATATTGAAGCAGGATGACACGGAATACCTTGCACTTGAATTTGTATCACCGGTCACTCTTCTGATTCACATATACGACAGACAACCGGAGAGAGAAGCAGAGGTTCTGGAAAAAATCAGAAAGCATTTCGAGCACTTTGTGAAGACGTATGGAAAGGGGAAATCTACTTGTTAAAGATTGCAATCTGTGATGACAGATATGACATGAGGGCTGAAAGGATGCTGTATTTACTGTGTTGATGAGCCGCTCAGGGATTATTTAAGAGAACAGATAAAAAAGGAAGGTGTCTGATATGAACCAACAGACAGTAGATAGAATCAGAAAATTCACAGAGGATCGGGACTGGCATCAGTTCCATACACCGGGAAATCTTGCAAAATCCATTTCTATCGAAGCCAATGAACTCCTGGAATGTTTCCAGTGGAGCGATACGGAATATGATCTGGAACATGTAAAGGAAGAACTGGCAGATGTACTTGTATACTGTCAGGATCTGCTGGATCGTCTGGGGTTGGATGCAGACGAGATTGTGAACAGCAAAATGGACAAAAATGAGGCAAAGTATCCGGTGGACAAGTCCAGAGGAAATGCAAAAAAATACAATGAATTATAGGAATTGCGGACAAAAATTATAAATTATGACATGTTCTTATTATGGAAATTATGATATAATAGTCCGGAAAAGCTTACCAAATGCGAAATAATGAGTAATGAAAAAAATATTATGGCGGCTGTTCAGAGCCGGAATCTGTTTTCCGGTTTACCCGGAACTGCTGAACATTATGATTAATTTTGGAGGTATGAAATGGCTAGGAAACGTACAACAAGCACAACAAGCACAACAAGCAAAAAGAAAGCTCCTGCAAAAACAAGTACAAAAACTGTTGAGACGGGAGCAGCAAAGGCCGAGGCTGTTGAAGAAGTAAAAGCAGAGCCTGTGAAGGAAGAAGCCCCCAAAGCGGAAGCTCCTGAAGCAGAAGCTGCAAAAGAAGTGAAAACAACAAAAGCCGCAAAGACAACGAGAACCAGAAGAACAGCGAAGGCAGCAAAAGCAGACTCCCCCAAAGCAGAAGCTGCAAAAGAAGTTGAAGCAGTGAAGGAAGAAGCCCCGAAGGCAGAAGCTGCAAAAGAAACTGAAACAGTAAAAGCAGAAGCTCCCAGAGAAGAACCTGCAAAAAAGAAAGCGCCTGCGAAGAGAAAAGCACCTGCAAAGAAAGCAGAAGAAGTGAAGGAAGAAGCCCCGAAGGCAGAGGCTGTAAAAGAAGCGGAAGAAGTGAAGGAAGAAGCCACGAAGGCAGAGGCTGTAAAAGAAGCAGAAGAAGTGAAAGAAGAAGCCCCCAAAGCTGAAACTCCTGAAGCAGAGCCCGAAGCTGTTGAAGAACCTCAGGCCGAAATTTCCACAACTCCCAGAAGAAGTATCGCATTTATCGGTTCAGAGTGTTATCCTTTCGTTAAAACAGGTGGTCTGGGCGATGTTATGTATGCGCTCCCCAAGGCTCTGGTAAAACAGAACTGTGACGTGAAGGTGATTCTCCCCCGCTACAAATGCATTCCCTGGGAATATCAGGAGAAAATGGTATACAGGGGATCTTTCCAGATGAACCTGTGTGCTGACGGCAGATCCTATTATGTAGGTATCATGGAATATGTATGGGACGGCGTTGTATATGATTTCATCGACAATGAAGAATTCTTCAGCGACGGCAATCCGTATACAAACCTGATCGATGATATTCCGAAGTACTGCTATTTTGCAAAAGCTGCGCTGGCTGCACTGAACTATATGGACTGGATTCCCGATGTTATCCATTGCCATGACTGGCAGGCGGCTCTTGTTCCGGTCTACCTGAGAACCATGTTTGTCAATACAAAACTGACCACTGCAAAGTCAATTCTGACCATACATAATTTACGTTTCCAGGGTATCTATGATATTCCTACGATCCGTTACTGGTCAGGACTGCCGGATTATGTATTTAACAAGGATGCACTGAAAGTGGGCTACAAGGATGCCAACATGTTAAAAGGCGGCCTTACCTACGCCAACATCATTACAACTGTAAGCGGCACTTATGCAGGCGAAATCCAGACCGCATACTACGGTGAAAAGCTGGATGCGCATATGAGATATCACTCCGGCAAGTTAAGAGGTATTGTAAACGGTATCGACTGCGATATCTGGAACACTGCCACAGACTCCAGATTATATGAGAATTATGATATCACCAATGTTCTGGATAAGAAGAGAGAAAATAAACGCAGATTACAGGAAGAGCTGGGACTGGTTCAGGATGATCACAAGTTCGTAATCGGTCTGGTTTCCAGACTGACCAATCAGAAGGGTCTCGATCTGGTTAATGCAATCATGCCTTATATCATGGATGAGCATACACAGGTTGTTGTACTTGGTACCGGTGATGATGTTTATGAAAACTCTTTCCGTTACTATGAAAATGCCTACAAGGGCAATGTCTGCTCCAACATCATGTACGATGAGACAAGAGCTCACAGAATCTATGCAGGTGCAGATGCTTTTCTGGTGCCTTCACAGTTTGAGCCCTGCGGCCTGACGCAGCTGATCGCAATGCACTACGGTACCATTCCGATCGTTCGCGAAACCGGCGGCTTAAAGGATACGGTTGAACCCTACAACATGTTCTTCCATACAGGCAACGGCTTTACATTTGACCGCTACGAAGCAGGCTTACTGCTGGATGCCATCAACAGAGCAAAGACAGTATTCTTCACAGATCGCTGGCATTGGGATGAGATGGTACAGCGGGATATGGACAAGGATGTTTCCTGGGAGAATTCCGCAAAACAGTACAAGGATCTGTATCTGGAACTGACAAGATAGGTAGTTGAGAAGAGATATCTGCGGGATAGATGATAAATAATTACAAACTGCAGAGATTCTGATAAAAGAAATTTGATAGGAAATGAACATCCCCCCGGGAATTTTCATGGTTATGGAGATTTCCGGGGGATTTCTGCACTTCTCTGAGATAGAAAATATGTTTGAGATAAAAACTTTTAATGCCGGAATATTTGCGATAAAAAAGACCAATAAATTCATTGAAAGCCACAATTATCACATGCAGGAAAGAAAGCATCGGTCTGATTCTCTCCTGTATCAGATACTATTGGCCCCCCTCCGGATGACAGGCTGCCGCCAGGTTTTTATCACGGGAAAATTCCCTTGATTTCTTCTGTATGGATCAGTCGCTTTAAGGCTACGATATAGGCCCCCATACGGAGCGTACAGTTATATGCTTTTGATGTTTCCATGATTTCATTAAAGGCGCTGGTCAGGATCTCTTCCAGCTTTTCTTTTACCATATCGCGTTCCCAGGTCAGTTCCTGAATGTTCTGAACCCATTCAAAATAAGATACGATTACGCCGCCGCTGTTGGCAAATATATCGGGGACGAGGACGATTCCCCTTTCTTTCAGCACTTCATCGGCTTCTTTTGTTGTGGGACCGTTGGCGGCTTCTACGATAAAAGAACACTGTACTTTTGATGCAATATCTTCATTGATCTGATTTTCCAGAGCTGCCGGTACAAGTACATCACAGCTGCAGGTTAATACCTCTTTGTTTGTAATATGGCATACACCTTCTGCATTGTAATCCTTCAGGAGTTTTCCGCTTTTTATAAATGATGTAATTTCTTCTGTGCTCAGTCCATCTTCTTTATAGACTCCCCCCGATACATCACTTACTGCGACAATGACAGCTCCCCGGTGAGAGAAAATCGTTGCGGCATTGCCCCCCACATTGCCCATTCCCTGGATAGCAATTTTTGTACCTTTCAGTTCTTTTCCGTATTCTTTTAAAAGAAGCCTGGTACTGATGACGATGCCTCTGCCGGTTGCTGAATTTCTGCCTCTGGATCCGCCCAGTTCAATCGGTTTTCCGGTAACGACGCCGGGGCAGGGTTTTCCATGGAGCATACTGTATGTATCAAGTACCCATGCCATAATCTGCGCGTTTGTATTGACATCCGGCGCAGGGATGTCGGTGTCTGCGCCGATAATGGGTTCGATTGTATAAGTATATCTTCTGGTGAGCCGGCATAATTCCCGCTGGGAAAGTGATTTCGGATCTACTTTAATACCGCCTTTGGCTCCACCGAAAGGAATATTTACCACAGCACATTTCAGTGACATCCATGTGGCCAGTGCTTTTACCTCGTTTAAGGTGCAGTCCTGGTGAAAACGAATACCCCCTTTAAAGGGTCCGCGGATATTTGAATGCTGTACACGATATCCTTCAAATACTGTTACACTTCCATCATCCATTTCAACAGGCAGATAAACTTTTGTTTCTCTCTGCGGATTTTTGATGATATCAAACATCCGCCTGTCAATCTGCCCGACTTCCATTGCCTCTTCCATTGTTGCCACTACATTGTCATATGGATCGTATAACTTTGCCATTTGTTTGTCCTCTTTTCGCGTTAATACTGAGTTTGTCTTATCCTTCATGCCGGCCTGTTCAGGACATGTACATATTAGGACAACATGGAAAATAAAGTCAATGATTTTTAAAAAAGGGAAATAACTATATATTTTTTTAAATCTGACTTTACATTTTATAAAAATGGCGATATATTACTTAAAAAAATAAAGTTATGATGTTTTATGCTGAATAAGATTGGAGAAGATGATGAAAGATAATCAGCTGGATTCCATTGATAAAGAGATACTTCGCATTCTGCAGAAGGATGCAAGAACTCCGGTAAAAGATATTGCGGCTGCCGTGTTTCTGACAGCGCCGGCTGTATCCACCCGCATTAAACATATGATGAAAGAGGGATATATTACTGGATTTCGTGCAGAACTGAATCCTGTGCTTCTGGGGTATCATATCAAGGCTTTTATAAATCTGGAGGTTAATCCGTCTGATAAAAAAGAGTTTTATCCTTATATTCGAAACTGTGATAATGTTGTGGAATGCAACTGTGTGACCGGTGACTATTCCATGCTGCTGGAAGTTCAGTTTCAAAGTACCGTGGAACTTGATCAGTTTATCGGTGAGCTGCAGATTTTTGGGCGGACCAAGACACTCATTGTATTTTCCACTTCCATCGAACACCGGGGTGTAAAGATTCTGTAACTGCAGGGATTTTATCACTGAAGGCAGTATATTTTCCATATTGTACAGATGATTATTTTATGTTACACTGGTCTGGCAGGAAACTTATACCAATATTCTGTTATCTGAAATCGTTCTGTCGCTTCCCTTTGAGAAGCGTCAATTTATTTTATTATATAGGTAATTGCGAAACAAGTTCTAAATCTGGATTTCAACAAGGATAAAATCCGGAGAATCCTGATTTTATAAAAAATTAATGTAGGTAACCTGATTTAATGCATCAAAATAAGGCAGCTGTGTAACACCTGCCATTTTA
>JAXDZY010000030.1:0-2715 GCA_034086685.1 Lachnospiraceae bacterium | reverse complement strand
CCAGAGAAATATCGTTTCCTTCTTCATCCACATTAAAAAATACTGCAGGACCCACCAGATAATTGCCGGAGGACAGCTGGATCAGCTGTTTTTCGTCATAGCTGACAAGTACATTCAGTTCCGTCAGCACACAGATTTCATCTGACTCCCCAAAACAGTCCAGAAATCCTGCAGCCTCTTCCGGTGAAGCCATTTTGGGTACCGAACCGGGAATGACTGTCATCATAACAACCGGCGGCTCCATCACCTCAGGTTCATCCGCATCTTCCTTTTTTTCCGAATCCTCCCCGCTTTCATCAATCTGTTCCAGCCAGTCCAGAAAAACCTCTGCCAGCTGTTTCATGTCTCTGCACATTTTTTCAGAATCAAAAACCAGAATAACCACTTCCGGCATCTGTTTTTCTGTGCGCTCTGCCTTTTTTGTTGATTCTGCAGTGTGAATTACTGCCTGCCCTGTTTCATTGCTCATTGATTTTCCTCCTGTTGTTCCGACGGATATTCCGCCTTAAATATGAAAAGGTTCCTTAATCTCCTCCAATGCCTCAGGCACCGGCCAGATCAAAGAACCTTATGCTGCAATTTATATTTTCAAAATCATCCGCTTACAAAGACTGTTCGCGTTTCTGTTTTTTCTGCCACTGATCCAGCAGCCTGATGATGGTATCCTCCATCTGTTTGGGCGTATAATTCTTCGGAAAATATTTTTTCAGAATATCCCCTTTGAAAGTAACCGAATTCTTTTCCCCCTTTTTAACTTCCTCCATCATCGCACACATGGCATCCATCGTACATTCCCCTGACTGGCTCAGCTTTTTCAATCGTTGTGCCTGGGAAAGTGACGGAGTGGACTGTGCGTAATCCATCGCTTCCAGAAAATTCTGCTGCTCCTCCTTGCTCAGATAAGATAACTCAACAGCAGGATTAAAAGCGATACGTTTATCATCAACCATTTCCTGCAGTTCAGGAATCAGTTCGGTCAGGCGGATATAACGCTTAACCTGCGACATACTATCATTAGCGGCCTTCCCGATCTCTTTTGCGCTCCACTTTGGTCCAACTTGGTCCAAAGTAGATTTTCCCTGATGCTTTAATGCTTCCATTTTCATTTTATAAGCCTGCGCCCGCTCACTTGGGAGCAGCGTTTCTCTCTGCAGATTGCTGTCCACCATCAGAATCGTTGCGGCATCGTCATCCATCTCCCTCACGATGACCGGCATGGTCTCTTTTCCTGCCAGTACAGATGCACGATGTCTTCGGTGGCCGGCGATCAGTTCATATCCTCCTTCCGGCCTCGGTCTGGCAATTGCCGGTGCAAGAACCCCATATTGTGCAATACTTTCCACTGTTCTCTGCATTGCCTCATCATCTACCACCCGAAAAGGATGATTTTTAAATGGAAAAAGCTCATTCAAAGGAATTTCCCGTATCTTCTCCAGCTTCGCTTCCTGACGCTCTTCCTCTGTGGTAAAAATGTCATCCAAGCTCTGCAGGCTGATGTTTGCGCCTCTTTTCGCCATTATTCAGAACCTCCTTCGTTAACTTTCGGTATGCGTCTGCCACTTTTCCTTTAGGATCATGCGTAAAAATACTTCTTCCCTCAGCACTGATTTCGGCTGCGCGGATTGAGCGTGGAATTTCCGAGTCAAATACCTTCAGCTTTGTGCCATAAGTATTTCGTATCAGGTTTCCAATCTCTTTTGAGTAATTTGTACGGCTGTCCACCATGGTAAGAAGAATCCCTTCAATTTTCAGGCGGGGATTGATTTTCTTGCGAACGGAATTGACTGTGTTCAGAAGCAATTCCAGCCCCTTTGCCGACAGGTAATCCGCATTTACAGGAATCAGAACCTTATCAGCTGCAGCCAGCACATTAATCCCCAGCATTCCCAGACTTGGCATACAGTCCAGAAGGATGTAATCATATTCGGAGCGGATACTGTCTATGTACTGACGCATGACAGTCTCACGGCTCATAACATTTACCAGAGATACCTCCATACCTGATAATTCCATATTGGAAGGCAGCAAATCAATACCTTCTTCATGATGCAGAATGCCTTCACCATATGTAATCGGAACATCCTGCACGACTTTATTCATAATGCTGCATAAAGTGGGAGAAAGATCATCCGGTCTGGGCCATCCCAGACTGATCGTAAGGCTGGCCTGTGGATCTGCATCGATTGCCAGAACCTTCTTCCCTTCTCCTGCAAGCGCAATTGCCAGATTTTCGCAGGTAGTTGTCTTGCCAACCCCGCCTTTCTGATTAACGATTGCTATTACGGTTGCTCTATGAATCATAACTTTTTCTCTCCTTCGTTGAAATGATATCCCCTGCCTCCCCGACAAACCTGCTTTATCGGGGCATCCAAAGCAGTCCTCCATGCTCTCTGATCACTTATTCTCCGGTGCAGTATCCATGCAGCTAAATATTCCCTTCCGCCATATGGTGATTCACCAGCGATGAATAATAACTGTCCATAGTCAGCGGTGCATTATACAACGTTGCCAGAAGGTACTGTTTCATGTTATAAATTCTGGTAGTATTTTCGGACATGCATCGGAGGACAAACCGAATATGCTCACCGGTCAGTTTCATGAACTGGCTTTTCACCACAGATATCGGTTTATCATCACCTGCGATGCGGATCGTTTTCCGTCTGGAACAGCAGGTATCCACCAGAAGCCCAAGGATTGCATTCAGTTTTTCCTTCT
>JAXDZY010000001.1:0-10191 GCA_034086685.1 Lachnospiraceae bacterium | reverse complement strand
AGATCCGGGCATTGCTGCCATGGTCACCGAGTATCCCGGAGGAATGTCGCGTCCAATAAATGAAAAATTCAGAACCTGCTCACAGATATGGGCAGGTTCTTTCACTTTCCATGTCAAGATACAGGTTATTTCGTGCTTACTTACCACGATTTAATGAAGATTCTTTTACCAAAACATAAACTCTTTTTTCAAATACAAAAAACCGGACGAAGAGGAATTTGTCCGGTTTTTCTGCAACGCGCAAATAGGAAAGGGAATTTTTACCAGGAGTAAGATTCCTGCAGCTAAATCACAATCAGAAAATTCTTCTTTCAGTTATTATTCGGTTGAATTTTCTTATTGATCATCATCTAACTGTCTACGATTATACTTCCCTGTTAATCTCTCCGCAAGCCCGGTGGGGGGATATTTCTGCACATAAATTTATAAATTTTTATAACCTGTTACTGTCCAGAAACAGGCAGATTTACACAAAGTAATGATAACTTTTTACAGTCCGGCAGAACATAGCTTTATTTCATCAGCCGCAGCGGAAGTTCCAGTCCGTTCTCTTCCATCAACTCCCGGTTGCTGAGAATCTCCTTCGTATCGCCGTCACAGATAATCTTTTTATCCGCCATCAGAATCGTCCGCTCACAGGTATCCCAGATCATGTCCAGATCATGGGATGCGATGATCTTCAGCTGATGAAAAGAATTGAGAATGTGGATCAAATTTCTCCGGTTCCTCGGATCCAACGCGATGGATGGCTCATCCATCAGGATAATCTCCGGTTCCATGGACAGAATGGTAGCAATAGAGACCAGTTTTTTCTCTCCGCCTGACATCTTATAGGTCTGCCTGTCTTTCAGATGGGTGATTCCCGTCAGTTCCAGTGCCCGGGCAACCCGTCTCTCCACTTCTTCATCTGAAAAACCGTAATTTCTCGGTCCAAATGCAATATCCTCATATGCGGTGGACAGAAACAGCTGATTATCAGAATCCTGAAATACATATCCTATCTTTTTTCTGATCTCATTTAACGTATTCTTCTCAACCGGCACGCCGTCAACCAGAACGCTGCCTTCAAATCCCTGATTCAATCCTACCAGCATTTTCATCAATGTGGATTTACCGATCCCGTTGGCTCCGATCAGACCGATGGACTCGGCACCTTCTGCTCTTATATTGATATCCTTCAGAACATAATTCCCCTTTTCATAAGAAAAAGAGACATGCTCCATGCGTATTTCAGCCATAAATAAACTCCTCTTTCCTCTAAAACCTCTAAATAAACCCTACCTGTCCCCAAGACAGTCTTAAAAGCACCGTTTTTTCTCCGGTGTGCCGCGTCTTTTAAAACAGGGAACCTACGATCAGAAATACCGGATATCTGCGGAATATGATAAATACTGCCAGCCAGAAAATCATATAAATCACATCCGGTGCGGTGATCCTGATGTCCTTCCCCATATAAGAAAAACTGCCGTCATATCCCCGAAGCAGCATGCTTTCATAAACTGCATTGGCCCGATCCATACTGCGCAGCAGCACCTGTCCGGTCAGTGTTCCCCAGACTTTATAATGAATGCCTTTCTGGTTGGGCGCTCTGAGAGAATAGGCCTGTGTAATCCTGTTTACCTCCTCCAGAAGTACGGTTACATACCGGTAAGTCAAAAGGAACTGTGTAATCATAATCTCCGGAAGATGCAGCAGACGCAGCGCATAACATATCTTCTCAATTGTAGTGGTTGCAATCAGCAGATAAGCTGCCAGAACCGTAAAAATTCCTTTAAAAATCAGAGTAAACATGGATATTACTCCACCATTTACCGTGATATCTCCGATCTGTATGGGAATGCGGTCAAAAAAAGGATTTACGATTCCGATCAGGCATACCAGCGGAAGTACGATACGCAAATGCTTTAAACTGTCTTTAAAAGAGAGCTCGGCCAGAATAAAACCGGCGATTGGATACACGATCATCCCCACCAGACCAATCAGATCGTATTTGGAAAAGGATACCACCATTGCAATATAGGTCACCGTTAAAACGAACTTAACCAGTGGGTGAATCTGATTCACCCACTGGTCCCTTGAAGCAATGGTATCCATATGATGGATTTCATAAATTGCATTGCTTATTTGATTCATTATGATTTTCTCTTTCTGAAATTATGATTTTTTCTTTTTAAAGAATTTAAACGCATAGCAGGCGCCTATGCAGAGAGCTACAACCAGCAGCCCGCCCAGTATACCGGAGAACGAAGTTCCCAGAACAGATTCGGAACCCTTAAATGCATAGTCAGGCAGCAGTGCCGTCGCGTCCTGTATGGATGCAAACGTGTCGTGAATTCCCGCTGCAGCATCCAGTTCTGTGGAGCCGGTAATTCTCTCAATTGACCATTCCAGACCATCGGGATTGCCGGATACCAGAGGGGTACAGGATAATACACCGCCGATTAACAGTGAGATAGCGGAAAGGGCGATCACGGTATTCTTAAATGTGAATCTGCCTTCACCTTCTGCCTGTTCATTGCAGTAAAGCAGTTCAGGTCTTGCTTCATGTACAAAGCACAGTACTGCAGCTGTGATGATACCTTCCACTGCACCGATTGCCAGATGGATCGGCTGCATGGTAGCAACAAAGGTACCGAAAGGAAGTTCTGTGATGCCGGAAAGCATGGTGTCAACCGTTACACTGAACGCACCGAACTGAAGTGTGATCACGCAGCCCAGAATTGATGCCAGGATAATCTTTCCTTTCGTAATTCCTTTCTTCATAATCGGCTTCCAGATCAGCAGTGCGCCGATGAAGCAGCCGTAAAATGCCATATTCCAGATATTGCAGCCCAGTGCCAGAATTCCGCCGTCTGCAAAAAGCAGGCACTGGATCAGCAGAACTCCGATCATGGTCAGAAATCCCGCATAGGGACCCAGCAGCGCCGAAAGCAGCATGCCGCCGCACAGATGTCCGCTGGAGCCGGTTCCCGGAATCGTAAAGTTCATCATCTGGGTTGCAAATACAAATGCACCCATGATACCCATCACCGGGATCTTCTTGGGATCATTCTCCTCTCTTACTTTTTTAATGGAATATCCTGCAGCCGCTGCGGAGCAGACATACATAGCGCCGCCGACAGCGGGGGCAATCAAAGCATCAGCCATATGCATAACGCATTACCTTCTTTCATGGAAATCTTCTCTTTGCGCAAGTTATCATCATTCACCGGTAAATTTATTTACTGTTTTATTCTACCATAATATTCCATTATAACAAGCCCCCCTGGGGGATACTTTTTATCAATTTATACAAAAAAATCTATTTATTACTGTTTTTAAAGGGGATTATTGACAATATCCATCAGGCTATCCTTCTGATAACCATTCAGGTATCATTTTTTGAAAAATTCAGCGACAAAATCCTTTGATAATCCATTTGCGAAAATATATACTATAGTTGTATATTTTTATATCTGTTCGACATATTATAGCAAGACAAGAAAATAGTGCAAAAGCGGACTGGATCTGTACAGAGCCGATGAAGTACCTGTCGGCGATGATCGATTCGATGAGCGCAGAAACTGCATCTATAATGTTGAGATTACAAGAGAAGATAATACACTTACAATCCATGCAAATGACGAAGACGGAATGCCGGTCACAGTTTCCATTCAATGAT
This sequence comes from Lachnospiraceae bacterium, assembly GCA_034086685.1. Classification (GTDB taxonomy): domain Bacteria; phylum Bacillota; class Clostridia; order Lachnospirales; family Lachnospiraceae; genus TWA4. The sequence continues at coordinate 6,530 of JAXDZY010000001.1, read as the reverse complement.
CAGCGTCCGCTGCTTTATCCGGAGTTTCACGTTTCTTTCGGCCACCATGAAACAGCGGAGGGTATGTACCCTCCGCTGCTGTGTTTATCCTGAAAATCTCCTTTTTTATTTTTTCTCATTTTGCGAATCAATCTTTTCCGCAACTGTATTCAGATATTCTTTCACCTTTCTGACAAAATATGCCGCATTTTCAACCTGCTGCCGGGTTTCTTCTTTGCTGGCAATATAAAAATCATCATAATCCGAAGCATTACGAATCTGCTCTGCTTTCGCTATAATCTGATAATCATCTGAACTAAAACATCCATTCCCTTTATAAATAAACAAAAAATTAAATTGTTTCAATGCTCCATTATGAGTAGCTGCATCTATTTCCTTTGTTGCAAGCAAAGCTTTTACACATTTTTCAATCGCATAAAATGCCCGGTTATTTGCAGATTTAAATGAACCTGCTGATAAAAGATTCTGTGATTCTTTTAAAAGTTCCTCTGCCCTCTCAACACGCACCTTTGCCAGAATATCAAAATATTCCTTATCCATACAGAATCACCCCTTCTCTTTCTATATTTGCAAAATAAGGATACCAGTTTTTTTTATTCATATATTCATCGTAGGGCAGACACACAAAATTAACAATTGCAAAATATTTCATGGCAAGTTCCGTCGCTATCCGGGACAATATATCGTTATATTTTTCGGCATCGCATCGGCTGCATTTTGTGAGCAGTGCAATATCAATATCCGAATCCGCATGAAAATCCCCCCGTGCACAGGAACCATATAAAACAATTCTGACAACGTCCTGAGGTATAAGCTGGTTAACCATTTCAACAGTTTCTTTTTTTACTTCATCTATAGTAAAAGCATTTAAAGATAACTCTTCCATTAAAACACCTCCTTCATCGTGATTTACCGGCGACGATTCCGCAGAGCATGACGATGTGCCCTATAGAGTATTTTAGTATAATTATTATTATAATTGTATTGTATCATAAATAACTGCGTTTCGGAATCCTGAATATTCTATTTTTCACAGGATAATTGCGTTTGACACTTCTACAGACTGTTTTGCCGTAAATACACAGCAGCGGAGAGACTGTGCCCTCCGCTGCTGTGTGTATCCTGTATGTGTTATTTGTATATCGTCTGTATCAGAATCAGAATACCGATTCAATCAGCTTCTTTGCATATTCCGATTTCGGGTGCATGATGACCTCATCCGGTGTTCCGGCTTCTACGATCTTCCCTTCGTACATCACCACGATCCGGTCACAGAAAGACTGTACCAGACCCAGATTGTGGCAGATAAACAGATAGGAAATCCTGTTTTCTTCTCTCAGCTTTTTCAGAAGCTCCATGATCTGCTGCTGCACGGTTACATCCAGCGCGCTGGTTGCTTCATCACAGATGAGTATCTTCGGCTGAATCGCCAGCGCACGGGCGATTGCCGCACGCTGACACTGACCACCGCTGACCTCATGGGGATAACGTCCGGCAAATTCGGCAGTCAGACCGCATTTCTCAAGCAGATCCAGAACTGTTTTTTCTGTTTCTTTTTTTGATACGCCTCTGTTTCGCAGGCTCTCGCCGATTCCGTCACCCAGAGTACGGCGGGGATCGAAGGAGCTGACCGGCGTCTGAAACACCATCTGAATGTCTTTGTATACATCACGAAGTTCTTTTCCGCTTACTCTGGTGATATCCTGTCCGTTCAGCGTTACCGTTCCTTCCGTTGCATCGATCAGGCGGGTGATCGTTTTGGCCAGCGTACTTTTTCCGCTGCCCGATTCCCCTACGATTCCCAGAGTTTCTCCCGGATAAAGCTGAAAACTGACGTGATCCAGTGCTGTAAAATCAGGTTTTCCTTCTGTAACAAAGGTTTTTGTCAGATTATTAATCTCTAAAATCGGTTTCATGTGTCTCCTCCCTTTACGCCCGGCGCAGTTTCGGCACTGCCGCCATGAGTTTTCGGGTGTATTCACTTTCCGGAGCATCCAGAACCTGTCTGGCAGGACCGTATTCCATCACGTTTCCATCCTTCAGCACCAGCACAGTATCCGCCATGGCGGATACAACACCGATATCATGCGTCACCAGTATAATCGCGGTTCCAAACATATCTCTTAAATGAAGCATCTCCTGTACAACCTGACGCTGTACTGCCACATCCAGGGCACTGGTGGGTTCGTCTGCCAGAAGGATCGGCGGCTCCATAAGCATGGCAATGGCAATACCTGCTCTCTGATTCATACCCCCTGACAGTTCAAAGGGATAGCTGTCCCAGATTCTCTGACCATCCTTGAAATGCAGTTTTTCAAACAGTTCCAGTGCTTTATCTTTTGCTTCAGCCTTCGTAACTCTGCCGTGAGCGGACATACTTTCATAAATCTGATCTCCGATGGTACGGATAGGACACAGCGATGCGCCGCAATCCTGGAAAATCATACCGATCTTTGCCCCGCGGATCTCCCGCAGTTCTTTTTCAGACAGATCGGGAAGATTCTTGCCGTCAAACCAGATATCCCCCTTTGTAACCATACCGCTGCTGCCCAGAAGCCCCATGGAAGCTTTCAGAAGTGTACTTTTTCCGCTTCCTGATTCTCCCACGATGCCAAGGATTTCTCCGGGCTTCAGCGTAAAATTAACATCATGTGTTACTGCCCGGCCGTTGAAGCAGATTTCCACGGACTGATAGCTTAACAATTCTCCCATTTTTATTCTCCTTTCGGCCGGAAGAGCCGTTTATTCAGCCGGCTTCAGATCAGCAGTAATCTCGTAGAAATCACAGGGATGAGCTGTCAGACCGGTTACGGAAGATTTGCTGATCATGCTCATCTTCAGATGTGAACAGAAGATAAATGCATAATCATCCAGAATCGTCTGCTGCATTTCAACTGCCAGTTCACCACGACGGTCGGTATCAAATGTTTTTGCCATCTCTTTTTCCAGTTCTTCCAGTTTATCGCTGTAATAATGACCGTTATTGCTGGATGATGCATCGAGACAGTGAGTGGTGAAGAAGTATTCAGGATCTCCTGTGGGCGCTGTAACCATGGCACTTGCATATACATCCCATGCTGTGGGATCGATACGGATACTGTTGTGGTCAGCAGTGCTGTTGATTGCAACATCAATACCGATATCCTTCAGAGTTGCCTGTACGGATTCAGCCAGCAAAGGCAGCTCCTGACGGCTGGGATATGTCAGCCAGCGGATTGCCAGCTTCTGTCCGTCTTTTTCGCGGATGCCGTCACCATCGGAATCAACCCAGCCTGCATCCTCCAGCACTTTTTTTGCGCCTTCGGGATCATATTTTTCAGCTGTAACCGCATCACCGCCGAATGTAAAGCTGTCGGGATACGTACCGATGGCAGCATAGCCGTTACCGTTTAACAGCGTATTAACAAATCCGTCTTTATCAATGCCCATGGCAATTGCTCTACGAACAGCCATATCCTGGATAACAGGGCTTTCAAAGTTCATATGAGCGAAGAAAGCACGGCTTGTTGCACAGCTTGAGAAGGTATAGTTGTCATTTTCGAACAGAGGATAGCTTGCATAAGGCATACCGTATGCACCGTCAATTTCGCCTGATTGAAGAGCCATGGTCAGCGTATCCCCGTCAGAGATGGTACGTACTGTAATTTCATCAAATCCGGGATCTCCGTTCCAGTAATCCTCATTCTTAACCAGTTCCAGTTTCTCACCGCTTACGAGAGATACTGCCTTGTAGGGACCGGTACCTGCTACGATACCGTCGTCTGTAATCCCTGCCTGCATGTCGATGATACATCCATAGGGGTCACTCAGGTAGTTCAGCAGTGTGGGCTTCGGCTCTGTTGTTTTAATGGTAATCGTCTGTCCGTCCGCTGTGATGGAATCGATCATCAGATCGCCTTTTGCACGTTCATGAACTTCCACCAGATGTTCCAGACATTCTTTTACCGCTTCACCGTCCATCACACGGCCGCTGGTAAATTTCACGCCATCCTGCAGCGTGATCTTCCAGGTCAGATCGTCAACGTTTTCAAAGCTTTTGGCAAGCCAGGGTTCAATCTCCATGGAATCGGAATAATGGAACAGAGTCTCACCCACACCGTAACGGATGCAGGCCCAGCCGGCATAAGTATTGTGCGGGTTTACGTCGGGTTCCTCATTCTCCGGATTGAAAGTGGTATCACCAAATACAAATGTCTTCTTCTCAGAATTCTCTTTGACAGCTGCCGATTCATTGCTGCCGCTGTTGCCGCCTGAGCTGCTGCCTGAAGAACAGCCTGCCAGAGTACCCACAGCCAGACATGCTGTCAGCAGAAGTGCCATTAATCTTTTTGTTTTCATTTACTTCATTCCTTTCATTGAAAATATATCTCCATAATCTACCGGATTCTATCTGCTTTTGCTATTGCGGGGATCCAGATAATCCCGAACCGTATCACCCAGTAAATTAAAGATCACTACTGCGACAAAAATAGCAATACCGGGACCGATGATGACCCAGGGATAGGTCTGCAGCATACTTCTGCCGCCGCTCATCATGTTGCCCAGTTCTGCTGTGGGAGGCTGTGCACCCAGTCCCAGGAAGGATAATCCTGCCAGTTCCATCAGCATGGTACCGATATCCAGCATGGATGTAACAAGGATCGGCCCGATGCTGTTGGGGAAAATGTGCTTTACGATAATCTGCAGGGAACTTCCGCCCGCAAGCCGGGCAGCCGAAACATAATTGGAATTTTTCTGTGCCAGCGTCTGGCTTCTTGCAATCCGGGCATATTTGGGCCAGCTGATTACTGCCAGAGCAAAAACAGCACTGGTAAGTCCGCCGTTGAGCAGTGCGGCAATGGCCATGGCGAACACCAGACCCGGGAATGCCAGACAGACATCGGAAATTCTCATAACTACAGAGTCAATCATACCGCCGTAATAGCCGCAGATCACACCAACAACCGTTCCTACCAGTGTTATGATGACAACCAGTGTCAGAGTCGATGCGATACTGGTCTGAAGACCCACAAGAATACGTGAAAGCATATCTCTGCCAAACCGGTCCGTACCCGCCGGATGTGCCGCGCCGGGCGGCTGAAGAGCCACCGATGTATTCTGCGCATTGGGATCATAAGGGCAGAGCTGCTCGGCAAAAATAACCACCAGCAGCAGAGCCGCTGCCATAAGAAGGAAGATCACGAGGCGGGTTTTTGCATGATTCTTTTTGATTTTCTGTACACGAACTGTGGGCTCCTTTCTTGCTCCATTCATGTTTCTTTCATTCATATTTCTTTCACTCATGTTTCCTGTACTCATGCTTCCTCACCTCCCAGACGAATTCTCGGATCAAGCACCCGATAGGAAAGGTCTGTAATCAGATTGACACAGACGTATATAATAGCCATCCACATCACATAGGCCTGGATCATGGGATAATCTCTCATGTTGATGGCATCCACCGCCAGCTTTCCCACGCCATCCCATAAGAAGATGGATTCCACAATAGCAGTACCGCCCAACAGACTGCCGATGGAAAGGGTCAGCAGTGTAATGATCGTTACAAGAGAAGCACGAAGCACACTTTTAAACAGAGTTACATAAAAATGTATGCCTCTTGCTTTTGCTCCCACCACATAGTCCTTGCTCAGCTCATCCAGTACCGTAGCGCGTACCTGACGGAGGTATTTGGCAGACATGGCAATAGCGAGCGTAAAGCTGGGAAGGGCTACACTTGAAAGACTGATCCCTGTTGTAATAACCGGGAACCACCCCAGACGGATTGCGAAAAAATACATCAGAAGCAGAGCCACAAAGAAATTCGGCATACTGTTGCCCAGAAAGCTGCAGAAACGAATCAGAAAGTCTGTCAGACGGTTCTGTTTCACTGCTGCCAAAACTCCAAGAGGAATGGAAATGACAATGGTAAGCAGAATAGAAACGACTGTAAGCAGTAATGTTGCCGGCAGTTTTGATATGAAAGTGGGGAACACCTCCTTGCCGGATATGTAGCTGGTACCCATATCACCTCTCAGCAGATTGCCCAGCCATACAAAATACTGAGTCAGGAACGGCTTATCCAGCCCCAGCTCAGCCCGGGCATTATCAATTACATCCTGGGAAACAATCATGCCGGTATTTTCCATCTTCTGCATAACGGCGTCGCTGCCTGCCAGACGCATCATACCAAATGATAAAAAAGTAATTACCAGCAGTATGGGAATCAGCTGCAGCAGACGTCTGATCACATATTTTTTCATTTGCATTCCTCCAAAAATTGTCTATTTTATCAAAATCGGCTTTAGTTTATCAAATAATGAAAAGTGTCACAACCCCCATGGGGGGTTGTTCCGGTATTCCAATTTCATCCATTTGCATATTCCTTTTGGTTATATCTGTTTATTAACCCGTATCTAAGTCACCCACCACCAGTTCAACTGGTGGTTTGGGGTAGGCCCTAAAAAGGGCCATATTACTGCTGCGCCTAAAAAGGCGGTGTCGCAAGCGTTGCTACTGGCGTCCGCTAAAAAGCGGATCCCTTACTATCTTCT
>JAXDZY010000125.1:0-26526 GCA_034086685.1 Lachnospiraceae bacterium | reverse complement strand
CGACTGCGGAGTGTACAGGAACCTGTAAGTAGCGTGTTACGCGTAACCGCAAAAGCATACACTACGAAACAGTAAGAAGTATCCGCGAGGACTTCAATTTCTCGATGTGTTAGGTATATTTAAACACATTTTGAGTGGCAGTATGATCGTGTATTGTGTTTTGGAATCGCATTTTTCAGGAAACAGTGCAGGGTTCTCTTCAAACAGATATAAAAGGTGAAGCAGGTATTCGGTGTAAAAGCCGGATACCTGTTATTTTTTCCCCAAACCATGATTCTGACAACTTCTGTTAAAAATTCCAGACGTTTCCAAACCATTTCCGTTTTCATTTCGTATATATTTACAGCAGGACAGAAATGATCTGTTTTGCTGGAAACAAAAAGAGGTTCATCATGCATTCAGATAATCAACTTATACGTAAAGTAAAAAAGAAAAATGACCGTGGGGCGGCGGATGAGCTGCTGGGGAGATACTACCGGGAAATTTATGCTTTTGTCTGGCAGCAGGTACGGGACAGGGAACTGGCCATGGATCTGACGCAGGATATTTTTGTGGCAGTGCTTAGGGGACTTCATTCCTTTGATGAGCGGAAAGCACAGTTTCGTACCTGGCTGTACCGGGTGGCTTCCAATAAAATCACGGATTATTATCGGAGCAGGTATCACAGGCAGCGGATGATGGAAGAGGAACTTTGTCCGGAAAGCACAGCAGCCAGAACAGGTGGAATGGGCAGAGCGGACGGAATGGCCGGAATGATCGGAACCGCTGAAACAGCAGAAAGCAATGGAATGGTCTGTGCTGATTTTATGTCGGATGATTTTGTGGACCGGATTCTGAGAGAGGAGACGATACAGGAGATTATGGATGTGGTCAGTCAGTTTGATCCGGTTCGGGTGCAGATTTTCCAGCAGAAATGTTTTATGGATCTGACGTTTAGGGAGATTGCCCATGAACTGGGACTTTCAGAAAATACGGTGAAAACCAGGTATTATTCGATGATTAAACAATTGAGGAAGGAGCTGAAAGGGGATGAATGACCGAAAAAACAAAGAGCGTGTAAATGAACAGAAAAACAGAGAATGTGTGAATGATCAAAGAAGAAGTGATTACATGCATGAAATCGATTACCCCGATCCGGCAGAAATCCGCAGACAGATGGATCTGATTCTGGACAGGGGGCTTCCTGTCAGACGGTCTTTGCAGGAACGGCTTCTGGCTCTGTACCGTGGACCGGGGCTTCGGGTGATCTTTTACAGGTCGAATCTGGCGGCATTTATGAGCGGACTGATCTATGCGGGGATGCTTGCACTTTGTGGTTATCTGAGAGATAGCGTGGAGTATGCCGAGTATCTGCTGCTGCTGGTTTTTCCCATGTTTTATTTTGCTTTTTCCGCGCTGTCCTACTGGTCGGAGGAGCAGGAAGAGGTGGTGGAGCTGAAGCAGACGCTGCGGTATTCCTTCACTTATATTGTCAGTCTGCGGATGTTTTATACGGCTATTGTATCGGTACTGGCGGACTGTCTGCTTTTTATGGCGGTGAAAGATCCGGGTACCGGCGGGAAGCTGCTGGCTGTTGGTTTCAGCAGTACGTTTCTGTTTGCACTGCTGTCTGTTTTTCTGTACAACCATATTGGCAATTATTACCACATTGTTTTCATGGCAGTGTGCTGGGCGGCGGTGTGCTGTCTGTTGTCCCGGTACGGGGGCGGAGTCAGCTGGCTGCTGTTTGAAGTGATACCGTTTACGGTACACGGTGCAGTTGCTCTGGGCTGTATGGTCTGCTTTGTGTTTTATATAGGAAAGGTGGGAGAAAATAATGCTTACACTTACTCATGTCAGTAAAAAATATGGTGATTTCACGGCAGTTTCCGATGTCAGTTTCAGCATGGAAAATGGTCTCTACGGGATGCTGGCGCCAAACGGGGCCGGGAAAACGACGCTGATTAAAATGATTGCAACGCTGCTTACGCCGACAACGGGGGAGATTCTGTATAACGGGGAGGATATCCGGAAAATGGGAGCAGATTACCGGGATTTGCTGGGCTATCTGCCTCAGCATTTCGGTTATTACCGGAATAATTCTCCGGTGCAGTATCTGAAATATATGGGAGCGCTGAAAGGGATGGATGAAAAGCTTCTTGCCGGTCGGATTCCCGAGCTTCTGGAACTGGTGGGGCTTCAGGAAGCTGCTCATAAAAAAATGAAGAAATTTTCCGGCGGTATGCTGCAGAGGGTGGGAATCGCTCAGGCTATGCTCAATAACCCGAAGATTCTGATTCTTGATGAGCCTACGGCAGGGCTGGATCCGAAGGAACGGGTCCGCTTCCGCAATATTATTTCCACGCTTTCCAGAGACCGGATTATCATCCTGTCCACACATATCGTTTCGGATATCGAATCCATTGCCAATCAGGTTATCATGATCAAAGACAAAAAGCTGTACTGTATGGACACTGTGCCTGATATCTGTCAGGCGCTGGAAGGAAAGATTTACGAGCAGGAGGTTTCCGAGGCAGATTTTGAAACATTCGAACAAAATCATATGATTCTGTCGGAACGGCAGGAGAAGGGCTGTATGGCAGTTCGCTGGTATACAGAGGGGAATACGGATATACCGGATGGGGCACGCCTTTGCAGGCCAAATCTGGAGGATGTATTTCTGGTGGCATACAGGGAGGAGACAGTATGAGGATTTTACGACTGGAATGCAGGAAGTTTCTGAACTGGAAGCTGCTGCTGTGTATTGTGGCTTTTTCGGTACTTTTTCACTGTGTCTTTCTGGAGTACCGTCTTTATCCGGATGGTTCGGCGGAAGCTGCTGCAGATGTGGAGCTTGCAGGTGAGCTGATGGAAAAGACCGGACCTGTGCTGCCCCTGTCAGAATGGTATCTTCTTGATGAGAAGAGGGAAGAACAGGTGAAAAAGCTGGATGCTGTTGTTGGAGAAAATGAGGTTCTCAAAAAATACGGAATCACCGACTGGGAAGAGCAGGAGCAGGCTCTGAGCGAACTGCTGGACCGGCTGAATGAGGGCAAAATAACCGATGAAGAAACAAAACTGCTGGATGAAATCAACAGGATTCATTTTGAATCGAATCTGGAAGATACTTTCCTGCTGCAGATGATCGATTATTATCGGGAAAGTCTGAAAGAGGGTACCGGCAGCTTCGGCGTTGCCGGAGAAGATGTTCAGGAAACGATCCGGGAGAAATACGGATCCGGCTATTCGCAGGATTACATCAACCGGATGACGAAGCTGTGCACCAGACAGGAGATTTCACTTCTGCCTTTCAGTACATTGAATTATGTTCAGTCAGACCTGCCCGGAGTGGGACTTCTGCTGATCGTCAGCTGTATGCTTCTGATACTTCCCAGACAGATCAGAGAGCGTCTGGATGGTGTGGAAGCCCTTCATGTATCAACCAGAACGGGAAGAAGAATATGGGACAGGCAGTTTCAGGCGGCGCTTTGCATGGGGGGAGTGCTCAGTCTGATACAGCTGGCTGTTTATGCGGTTATTCTGTGGAAAAAAGGGATTTTTCAGTTTGTGTCCTGCCCTGCTTCCGGTCACGGAGTGGATGACCTGTGGTTTGACATGAGTTTCGGCGCGTATCTGGTAATCTATTTTGCGATGATTTTTCTGTACGGACTGATTGCTTCGGCTCTGATGCATCTGATTTCACGAAAGGTACCCAATTATATTACAGGATTTGCAGCTGCGGTTCCGGTGGTTCTGCTTCTGGGAATACTGGATTTCAGATTCAATTCAGGGTTGTTTGAACTCAGGGGAAGCATGTCTGATGCATGGATGCCTGTTATCATGGCAGGTCTACTTCTGCTGCTTACAGCAGCGGTGGCCTTTGGAATGCATATAAATGACCGAAAGAAGGATGTCAGGGGATGATTTTCAAAGAAGAATTCAAGAAACTGTTTCTCAATCCGTTTCTGTGGTGTCTGCTGCTGTTTTTTTCCATTTATAATTTGTTTCTGATATGGGCTTATGTGGGAGCGGGCAGGGAGGAACTGCAGGCTGTTCATGAAGAAATTATGGAAATTGGCGTGGATCCGGAAGCTTATGAGGAGAAAATCGAAAATACGGCAGAAGATGAGGACAGTATCCTGTCATTTTATATGTCCTGCATTCTGAGGTGCCGGTCCCTGTACGATAAACTGGATATGATCGATCTGAAGGAAATGAAAGAGGAGATGAGCGATTATCATCCCACCGGCCTTTATAAAAAATACATTGATACGGGCTATGAAAGACTGCAGAACAGGGTGGAGCAGATCCGGGGAAGCAAAAAGGAGAACCAGGGCTTCTACCCGGGGGAATATTATGGACTTCAGGGCATACTGTACGGAAAAATCATGAAAACCATCATTGCGGAGATGGCACTGCTTATGATATGTTCGGTTCTGTATCTGATGGATTATGAGAGAAATCAGAAAACCGAGGAGCTTGTCTATGTCAGCAGGATGGGAAAGAATGTGCAGAAGATCAAGATCAGTGCAGGCCTGCTGGCAGGTTTGCTGACAGGATGTATACTGATGGGAATCACTCTGACGGGATATTTCACACAGGTTTCCTATGAGGGCTTGTGGGATGTATCGGTATCCACTTCTTTGATGGCGGAAAGCAGAGGGGTGCTTTTCTATCCTTTCATCACTTTCTTTCCCATGACGGTGCGGATTTATCTGGCTGCATCAATCGTAACCATCCTGCTGCTGGTTCTGGGAATCGGTATCCTGACAGCGGGCATTCAGCTGGTGGTTCGCAGCAGCTATATTTCCTTTATCCTGGAAGCTCTGCTGTTTCTGCTGCTTTTCTTCCTGGCCGGTCTGAAAACGGTGACTTTTCTGGATGTGATATTTGCCATGAATCCCGTGACACTCTGGTATACCTGCAGAGTCTGGTTTATGGAAAATGATCCGGCACTCTGTTTCCCGGGAAGTGAAGCTGTCAGCCTGCTTCTCCAGTTCCTGACAGCAGGTATTCTGCTGGCAGGAAGCTGGAAGCAGTTTTGCAGCAGGGATGTGATTTAAAAACCGTTGTTTTATTGCGGCTATAAATGATCATGGCAGACAAAATTCATATCCCAGGCTTCGTGCCTGATCGATGAAGTCTCCCAGTATCGCTGTGTTTGTTGCGGATACGGCATGGAGCAGATACAGGGCACCGGGATGAAGACGGTCAATGAGTTTTTTCAGGGCTTCTGCCTGATCCGGCTGTTTGTCGGGATCCCAGTCTGCATAGGCAAAGCTCCAGAACATGGATTGATATCCCAGAGATTGTGTTACAGCCAGGGAGCGCTCACTGAAGATACCTGCCGGATTGCGGAACAGGGTCATTTCATAATTAAAATGTTCTTTCACATAGTTGTGCAGTTTTGTAATGTCGGCAATCTGATCGTCAACAGACAAAGACGGCATGCCGTCGGCAGGGTGTGACCAGGAATGATTGCCGATTACATGCCCTTCGTCGATCATCCGCCGTACCAGATCAGGATTCTGTTCGGCATAGGGACCGGTTATGAAAAAGACCGCCTGACAGTTTTTTTCTTTCAGCACATCAAGGATCTTTTCCGTATATCCGTTTTCATACCCTTCGTCGAGAGTCAGCCAGATTACTTTGTCGTCAGTATCGGAACCGATAAAATGGGTATCATAGGAGCCGTATTTTTTCTGATAGCTTAAAGCTGCCTCCGGCTGGTTTGCCTGATTGAAATGGACACCGGGGCCCCATCCTTCAGCAGCATTGTTATAATCGGACCAGCTGATTCTGCCGCCGGAAGATTCTGTTTCGGAAGAGGGTTCGGAAGAAGCCCGGGAAGAGGATTCCTTTTCAGAAGAGGGCTCGGAAGGAACCCGGGAAGAAGATTCTGTTTCAGAAGGTGCTTCAGAAGAAGCCCGGGAAGAGGATTCCTTTTCAGAAGAAGATTCGGAAACCCGCTGACGGGATGATTCTTCCCGGGAGGATGATTCATTGACCGGTGCAGATGTTTTTCTGGTGCAGCCTGAAAACAAGGTGGCGCAGGCAGCAGTCAGTATAAGGATTAGATACAGGAGTTTTGTAAATCTCTGTCGCATAAATGCCTCCTTTCGGGAATTCACGGGATATTTTACTGTTGCATATTCATGTTTTCTGCTCAGGTGTCTTTTTCAGTGATGTAAACTGAAGAATCCCTTTGGCAATTCCTTCGGCAAGTTTTTCCTGATAATCATCGGACAACAGAAGAGGTCGTTCCGTATCGGATGTCAGATAGCCGGCTTCCACCAGGCAGGAGGGAATCCGGGGCATTCTGACAACATAAAGATTGCTGTCGCCCCTTGCTGCCCGGTCATTGGCTCCGGTTTCATTTATCAGTGCTGCCTGTACAGCCTCCGCCAGCAATTTGCTGTCCGAACTGGAAGAGGTATTGTAGTAGGTTTCAATGCCGCTTAGTGTGGTATCGTGATCCAGTGCATTGAGATGAATGCTGATAAAAAGATCTGCTTTATGATCTTTCGTCATCTGTACACGGTCTTCCAGACTGACATATGTATCGTCGTCCCTTGTGGTTAGAACGGTACAGCCCCAGTCTGTAAGAAAATTTCTGATTTTTTCGCAAAGCTGCAGATTTACATCTTTTTCATACAGGTCTTCCAGAACCATGCCCGGATCATTTCCGCCATGGCCGGGATCCAGAATAACCGTGGCATTTTTCAGCGGCTGATACTGTTTAAGGAGAGAGACCGCTGTATCAGATACTGATTTCTGCCGGTTTTCGACGGCAGATGATGCTGTTTTCCTGGTCAGCTGAATAATCAGCAGGAAACATATAGAGCAGCAGGTGAGACATAACAGAAACAGTTTCAGTGTTTTTTTCATTTGAGTGTCCTCCTGATCAGATAATTTTAAAATCATCTTACCAGAAACATGTTTCACAAATGTCCGCAGCTTGTTACCAGATTGTAAAAAATCCTGTTTTCTGTCTGTTTTTTCTACTTTTCTGAAAGTATCAGGGCGAATCAAATCTGATTTCTGATGAAGCTTCAGGGTCTGTGTTTGTGATGGATATAAAAAGATTATGCCGGATGAGCATATCGTTTGTATTTTCTGAAAGAGTTCCGTTGATAATTTCATGTTCTTCAGGAAAATTCTCAAGAGATACATTCAGGGAATAAGCATAGTTATCAAATGTACAGCTGGCATAGCCGGGTTCCCGGGTGCAGACTGCAGGTTCCTGATCCAGTCCCAGATATTGAAGAAACCGTTTCAGAACCAGAAGTTCGCTGACAGGCAGATTGTCCGGAGAGTACCAGGAGGCACTCAGTCCCAGAACCTGTCCGCTGACAGAGTTGATACAGGCAGTAATAGAGAGGTTGTTATTGCCGCTCAGAATGATCCAGCCGCTGTAATCGTAGTCCGGAGAAATGGTATTGCTCATCATATTTTCCACATCTTCCGGGGAGCAGGGAATCCCGTGTTCCACACCTTCGTAAGTATAATTTTCATCAGAAAACTGTTCAGGGAGAACATTCAGCCCGCAAAGCTGTTCAATCTGCTCGTGCGAGATCTGAAGGACTTCCTCTGTGGTCATCTGCCCCTCCCTGGGGGTATAGGTCAGCCAGTAGTCCATGTTGTAATTCTGGTAGCAGGACGCCACCTGCAGGAGTTTTTCAGGTGTGAATTTCTGAAAAGTCCTGTCGGTGGAGATATCCGTCACTGTGGGCAGAATTGAGGTTTCCGTTTTACGGAAAAGAGAATCCTGTTGTTTGTCCAGAAGAAACTTCGGCAGGAACAGTCCGCCTGCAGTAAACAGTATTGCTGCCAGCAAAAGAGCGAAAAGGGAAAAATATTTTTTCATGGTTTCTGCCCTCCTTTCCATGGCAGTATCATTGATACGGTGGTTCCCTGTCCGGGTGTGCTTTCGAAATGCAGTTCGGTTTTATGAAGCTCACAGATACGTGCTGAAAGAGCCAGACCGATGCCTGCTCCGTGCTGTTTGCGGGAGCGGGATTTGTCCACCATATAAAATGCTTCGGTGATCCGGTTGATGTCTGCTTCCGGTATGCCGCATCCGTCATCGGAAACGGCAATCCTGTATCCCTGTTCAGAACTTTTTCCTGACAGAAGGACAGTACCGGAACCGGCTTTTACGGCATTATCCACCAGATTTAAAAGCAGAGTTTTGAACAGGTCATATTCTACCGGAATGTAGGCATCCTCCGCTTCGAGCCTGAGGGTGACCTGGTTCTTTTCGCAGACAGGCTGCAGCGTTTTTGCAATGTTCTGCAGCAGTTCACAGGCAGACAGCTCCTCCAGTACAAAATCCTGATGATTCAGTATGATAAGATCCATGAGCTTTCGGGACAGCTCTTCCAGACGCAGGCCTTCATCCAGAATATACCAGGCGGCGCTGCGGATTTCTTCCCGGGAGAGCTCTTTCTGATAGATCATATCCGCATAGCCGATGACGGAAGTAAGAGGTGTTTTCAGTTCATGTGCGAAATTTGCCACGAAATCTTCATTCTGGATTGCATTCTGCGTCAGTGCATCAATACTTTTCTGAATGGCATCAGCCATTGTGTTGCAGGTGTCGGCCAGTTCTCCCAGTTCGTCATGGGTATGGATATCCACCCTGCGGCTGTAATCTCCTTCTGCAATTCCTTCTGCAAATTGTGTCAGTTTTTTCAGAGGGCGGGAAAATAGAAGGGAAAAAGTAAACAGCGCCAGAATACTCAGTGTGCAGACAATACAGTAGGTTACGGTGAAACTGTGTTCCATCTGTTCCCGCTGTTCAAGAATGGTTCGGATATCTCTTGCGTAAATCAGGTAAAAAGTATCTCCTTTTAAGGAGAAGCTTCCTGCAACGGTAAGATAATGGCTTTCTTTGACAGGATGAATTTCAAAAATCAGTTTCCGGGGGCTTGCCGACTCCAGAATGGAAAAATTGTAATCTTCAGGATATTCTGAATATACCTGTTCTTTTTCACTGGTAAATACGGCGAGCATGCTTCCATCGGACTGGGACAGCAGGGCTTCCGGCATCAGACTGGAAGAGGAATTCTCACTGACAAGCTGGTTTTCCTTAATGGAAACAAGGCCGGACTGAAGCGCAAAACGAGTGATTTTATACTGTTCCAGTGCCTGATTTTTTTCCTGACGGATTCCATTCTGAAAGGAAAGAGAAATCAGAAAGTAACCGGAAAAGGAGAGTGAAAGACACAGAATCAGTGTAACGGCAATAAATATTTTTGAAAAAAACTTCAATTATACCTCCAGCCGGTAACCGATACGGAAAACGGTTTTTATATGGTCTTCCCAGCCAAGCTTTTTTCTCAATCGCTGTATATGGGTGTCCAGTGTACGGGTTTCTCCGGTAAATTCTTCTTTCCAGACCAGTTCATACAGACGTTTTCGCTGCATTGCCACATTTTTATTCCGGATCAGCTGAATCAGAAGATCAAATTCCTTGACGGTCAGTTCCACCAGAACTCCATCTTTTATGACCTCCCGCGATTCAGGATCGATGGTTACACCGAACAGCTCCAGTTTCTGTTCATTTTTTCCCGATCGACGGAGTACGGCTTCTACTCTGGCCAGCAGCTCACCGATCTGAAATGGTTTCACGATATAATCATCAGCTCCCAGCTTCAGTCCCCGGATACGGTCATCGAGAGAAGTTTTTGCAGTGATGAAGATCACCGGAACTTTTAAAGGGCGGATGTAATCCATCAGTTCATATCCGCTGATTCCCGGCAGCATAATGTCCAGAAGAATCAGATCATAGTGATTCTGTTCAATCAGGCCGGCGGCCTGTCTGCCGTCCAGAGCACAGGTACAGGAGTAACCTTCGGACTGCAGATTCATGCAGATCAGATGATTGATGGCAGGTTCATCTTCAATAATCAATATATCCATTCTTGCATACTTCCTTGAATAATATAAAATCATTATAACATACACTTGTTTCAAAGTTGTTAAATGGTACGATAATTAACTTTCTCAGGGAAATATTATCTGAATCTTAAAAAAATATTAATATTTTTCGTACTGTATAGACGCGTAAAATAGTTGGTGCTATGATACAGTTACAGAATAGCCCGATAGATTGACACAGGTGCCGGCCGGGCCTGAAGAAAATGCTCTTCTGAAAGGAGGATATTATGAAGAAAAACAGAAGGTTATCAGGAATTTTTCTGTCAGTTTTACTGACCTTTATATTATGTTTTACGACAGGAGCGACAGCATTTGCCGCAGGTATTCAGACAGATGGGGATCAGATTGAGGAACAGGCAGTTACTGTACCTGAAGATCAGGAGAAACAGGCAGGTGATCCTGCAGAGCTGCCTTTGACTGAATCGGGAGACCGGCAGGAGGAATCCGTCCGGGAAAGCGGGAGTTCTGGTGAAGGAATGATTATTGCCGGTACAGAGAACCCGGGAGATATCCCGACCGGTGAGGAGTCGCAGGAAACCGGCGAAGAAAGCGGTGAGCAGGATTCTTCTCCGGCGGAAGACGAGACAGCAGAGCCGGAATCTTCCGAGACTGCCGGTATGGAAGAACCGGAGACGGAAGAGTCACAGACAGGTGAGTCCGGGACTGAGGATGTGGAGGCAGCCCCGAAAGATGATACGGACGGGATGATTGCCATTATTCGTGAGGAGTACGGACCGGAAGCGGCTGAAATTTTTGGACGGATGCTGAATAACGCCAGTGTGAAGGCACTTGTTGCCGCCATTGATGAGGCGCTGAAAGCTGAATTTCCCGGCATGACTGATGAAGAGATTGCGCTGATGATCGACTCCATGTCAGATGAAGAAGCCGAGGCACTTATGGAACGGATTCTGGATGATCCGCTGATTTCAGGTCTGTTGGAAGCAGTTGCTTCCGATGAGGAACTGGCAGAAGATATGGACAGCCTTATGAATATTATATTCGGAGATGAAGATATTGAAGATTGGCCGGGTAAGCTGGAGGAGGCGGTTCAGGGAACTCAGGGAGACAATGTCAGCTGGGTTCTGACAACAGACGGTACACTGACCATCAGCGGCAGAGGAACTATTGTTCCGGATTATGAGGATTTTCTCGGAGAGAAGATTGCAACCTATGGATGGGATGACTACATTGACTATGCAGCGAAGATTGTAATCAGGGATGGAATTACCAATGTGCCGGAGGGTGCATTTTCCTATTCAGTAAGTCTGAAGACGGCAATTATTCCTGCGTCTGTTACATCCATCGAATCAGCAGCATTTGCAGGATGTGCGAAGCTGACCGCAGTTTATTTTCTGGGCAATGCACCGGAGATTGCAGCAGGTGCATTTGATGACTGTTCAGAGGAACTGACTTTATATTATCTTGAAGGAACAACCGGTTGGGATAAGGTAAAGGGATACAGGCTGTCTGTGTGGAAAGCGGCATCTTCTTCGGAAGAGAGCAGTGCGAAAGAAGGCAGTGAGACCGTCAGTAAGGCATCTGCTGCCGACAGGAACACAGAAGCGGAAAGTTCTTCTCAGGGCACACCCGGTACCGGCGATACAGCCGATATCTATCCATTTGTGATTCTCATGGCAGCCGCTTTGATATGCGGAGGAGTTATTGTTATCAGGATGCGCAGAAAAGGATAAGATGAGGCATGATACGGAATAGCTGTTTCGTATCATGTCTTTTTGCTTTTAAAATTATTTCACTCCCTTTGTTGACTAGCAGGGATGGGTTGTATTACAATAAAAGAACGGTTGCGCAGCATATTCTGGCTGCACCGGACATCAACTTTTTGAAGGGATGATAAGATGAGATATCATAATATAACAAAAGATGATATGCTGAATGGTGACGGCCTGCGGGTAGTGCTTTGGGTAGCGGGCTGTACTCATAAATGTAAGGAGTGTCATAACCCCATTACCTGGGATATCCATGG
This sequence comes from Lachnospiraceae bacterium, assembly GCA_034086685.1. Taxonomy (GTDB): domain Bacteria; phylum Bacillota; class Clostridia; order Lachnospirales; family Lachnospiraceae; genus TWA4. The sequence continues at coordinate 14,621 of JAXDZY010000125.1, read as the reverse complement.
GGGAATTGAATTTGATGAATCAGCCAGACAGGAAATATTCACAGAGATGGAGAAAGATTATGTTTCCGGTCTGACTTTTTCCGGAGGAGATCCCCTGCATCCTGACAACAGGAAGGAAATCACGGCTCTTGCCAGAGAGCTGAAGCAGAAATATCCGCAGAAAACCCTGTGGATGTACACGGGATTTGTGTGGGATGAGGTGGATGATCTGCCGGTTATGCGTGATATTGATGTGCTGGTGGATGGAGAATTCGTAAAAGCACTGAAGGATGATCAGCTTCACTGGAAAGGGAGCAGCAATCAGAGGGTAATCGATGTGAAAAAAACAAGAGAAAGCGGTCATATTGTTCTGTGGGATTAATCCGCAGGATATGTGCCGGGATGGAGACTGATATGGCGGAAACAATTAAAATCAAATATTTTTCAGATGCAATTGAACATCTGACTTACATTGACGGTAAATCAGACTGGATTGATCTTCGTGCTGCAGAAGATGTGTCATTGAAGAAAGGAGAATTCAGACTGATCCGTCTGGGTGTTGCCATGAAGCTGCCGGAAGGTTATGAAGCTCATGTTGTACCCAGAAGCAGTACATTCAGGAATTTTGGTCTGATTCAGACCAATCACATGGGTGTGATCGACGGAAGCTATTGCGGAGATAACGACGAGTGGAGATTTCCGGCTCTGGCGGTACGTGATACGGAGATTCATGTGAATGACCGTATCTGTCAGTTTCGTATCATGAGAAATCAGCCGGTGCTGATTTTTGAAGAAACAGCACATCTGGAGGGAAAGGATCGGGGTGGATTCGGAAGTACCGGTGTGCAGTAATTTACCATAACAGAAAAAACAGGATCGACAGGTGATAGCAGATGCTGGTAAATAAAAAAGAAAAGATGGAATATCGGAAGAAACAGACGGTACAGTTTCTCAAAAGCCGTAACGGGAAGATTCTCATTGGTGTCTGTGCGGCCGTAATTGTACTGGCGGCAGGTATTGGTCTGTGGAACAGAGGCAGTCTGGCAAGAGAAGGACTGAAGCTCTGTGAAAAGGGAGATTATGCACAGGCACAGATAGTGTTTAAAAATGCTGTGATTGAAGATAATATGAATCCCGGGTATTATAATTATCTTGGTATTTCCTATCTGGGAAGCGGAAATTATGAGGATGCCCGGAAGCAGTTCCGCCTTGCTCTGAATCTGGATGAGGAAAGCCAGGATGCATGGAGAGGTCTGGGAATTGCATCTTATGAAACAGGTGATTATGAAGAAGCCATTGAAGATCTGAACCGGGCTCTGGATTACTCGGGAATCTGGATCGGAAAGATGGAATATGATATTTTATGGTATCGGGCAGATGCAGAAAAAGCCATGGGAGATTATGAAGCTGCTGCTGCGACTTACAGCGCTCTGAGAGAACTGGAGGGAGATACGGCACTGATTCGTTATTTCCGCGGAAGCATGTACTGCCATCTGCAGGATAAGGAGAAAGCCACGGAAGATTTTGATGCGGCTGTAAAGATGAAAGGCAACAGCTATGATCTGTTCTGGAATATTTATGACAGTATGGCACAGGCCGGATGGACAGAGGAAGCCGTGGAATATCTTAAGCTGGCACAGCAGCCGGGATATGTGGATCAAAGTGCAGCCGGTACAGAAGAAGAAATCCGCAGATATCAGGGGATGATCGACTATATCTGCGGGGATTACGAAAGTGCGATTGAAAAGCTGTCATCGTCTTCACTGGAAAAAGACGACAGTGCAGGTGCATATCTGGCACTGGCCTATGAGATGAATGGAGATTCCGGTAAGGCACTTTCCATTTATCTGGAGCAGGTGAGTGCTGCGGATGCGGATGCTGCTGACTATAATCGTATCGCCCGGTATTTTATCCGAAACGGGCAGGGAGAGCAGGCGGTGACTTACCTGAAGCAGGGAATCAGGTCCTTTGAAAATGATAATCTGCAGGATCTGTATTATAATATGGTTACGGCTTACGAATCCTATGGAGCCTATGAAGAGGCCCAGGCTGCTTTGAAGCAGTATATTTCTCTTTACGGAGAGGATGATTCTACGGAGCATGAGGCTGCTTTTCTGAAAGAGAGGATTGGATGATAACAACAAAACAACAGGATGAACATCTGATTCTTGTGACGGTGTGCACCGGTTCCGCGGAGTTTGCGCAGCATTCTCTTGATGAGCTGGAAGAGCTGGTGGACACTGCCGGAGGAATTACAGTTGGCAGAATGGTTCAGAACCGGGAAAATGTTCATCCGGGGACGTATCTGGGAAGCGGTAAGCTGAATGAGCTGATCGAAATGATCTATCAGACTCATGCAGACGGTATTGTCTGCGATGATGAGCTTTCTCCTGCTCAGCTGCGTAATCTGGAAGATATTCTGCAGACCAGGGTAATGGATCGTACTCTGGTGATTCTGGATATTTTTGCAAAGCATGCCACTACCCATGAGGGAAAGATTCAGGTGGAACTGGCGCAGCTGAAATACCGGGCGGCACGTCTGGTGGGACTGCGGTCCAGTCTGTCCCGGCTGGGCGGCGGCATCGGGACAAGAGGTCCCGGTGAAAAGAAGCTGGAGGTGGACCGCAGGTATATCCATGAGCGGATCAGTGTACTGAAAGCGGAGCTTCGCGAGGTGGTTCGGCATCGGGATGTAACAAGGCAGAAAAGGAGCGGCTCCATGCTTCCCATGGCTGCAATTGTGGGATATACCAATGCCGGCAAGTCTACTTTGTTTAATCTGCTGACAGGAGCAGATGTCCTGGCTGAGGATCAGCTGTTTGCAACTCTTGATCCGGCAATCCGCGTTATGGAGACACAGGAGGGTCAGAAGCTGCTGCTGTCGGATACGGTAGGTTTTATTAATAAACTGCCGCATAATCTCATCGAAGCTTTCAGGAGTACTCTGGAGGAGGCCCGTTATGCGGATATGATCATTCATGTGGTAGATGCTTCCGATCCGCAGATGGATCTCCATATGTATGTGGTTTATGATACGCTGAGAGAGCTGGGAATCACGGACAAGCCGGTCATCACTGTGTTCAATAAGATGGATCTGATTGGCGGGACACAGATCTGCCGTGATCCAAAGGCTGAAGCAGTCTTTTGCATTTCCGCTGTAAACGGACAGGGAGTGGAGAATCTGAAGGACGGAATTGTACAGCTTCTGAGGTCTCAGAGTGTTCTTGTGGAGAAGCTTTTCCCTTATGAAAAAGTCGGGAAAGTACAGCTGATCAGGCAGTACGGGCAGCTTCTGACAGAGGAATATACAGAGGATGGCGTCCGGGTAACCGGATATATTCCGGCTGGGTTATTTGGACAATTGTACGAATGATCAGGAAGACAGATGTACGCAGCACACAGAATTTTTGCGAAGTCAATACACAATATGTGGTGTATTTAAAAAGTACAATACGGTAGATATTGTACTTTTTTATTGACTCTAAAATGTGCCGCTGGTATAATTTGATTCAATTCGATTCAGTCACGGGACTGGATGGATAGCGTATTTTAACTGGGAGGTTTTAAATAGATGGAATTGAAGGTTCAGAAAAGAGATGGACAGATTGCAGAATTTAAGCTTGGAAAGATTCGTGATGCCATTGAAAAGGCATTTACAGCCACGAAGAGTTTTTACAATGAGGAGATTCTCAATCTGCTGGCTTTGCGGGTAACCGCTGACTTTCAGAAAACTATTCATGATGATATGATTTCCGTTGAAGAGATTCAGGACAGTGTGGAGCGTACTCTGGAACAGGCCGGCTATACGGATGTGGCCAAATCCTACATTCTGTACAGAAAGCAGCGGGAAAAGATGCGCAATATGCATTCTGCTATTTTGAACTATAAAGATGTTGTGGACAGTTACCTGAAGGTCTCTGACTGGCGCGTGAAGGAGAATTCCACGGTAACCTATTCCGTGGGCGGACTGATTCTGAGCAATTCCGGGGCAATTACTGCCAATTACTGGCTTTCAGAGGTATATGATGAAGAGATCGCGGATGCACATCGTAATGCGGACATACATATTCATGATTTGTCCATGCTGACCGGTTATTGTGCCGGATGGTCTCTGAAACAGCTGATCCAGGAAGGTCTGGGCGGAGTGACCGGCAAGATTACTTCCGGTCCGGCAAAGCATCTTTCGGTTCTCTGCAATCAGATGGTTAATTTCCTGGGTACCATGCAGAATGAATGGGCAGGAGCGCAGGCATTTTCTTCTTTTGATACGTATCTGGCTCCTTTTGTAAAAGTGGATCATCTGAGTTATGAGCAGGTTCTGCAGTGTATCCAGTCTTTTGTCTATGGAGTGAATACACCCAGCCGCTGGGGAACGCAGGCGCCTTTTACCAATATAACACTGGACTGGACAGTACCGGAGGATCTGGCCAATCTTCCTGCCATAGTGGGCGGTAAGGAGATGGATTTCTGCTATAAGGACTGTAAAGAAGAGATGGCCATGGTCAATAAGGCATTTATTGAGACCATGCTGGAAGGAGATTATAATGGACGGGGTTTCCAGTATCCCATTCCCACCTATTCCATTACCAATGATTTTGACTGGTCCGATACGGAGAATAACAGACTGCTGTTTGAGATGACAGCCAAGTACGGTACCCCGTATTTTTCCAATTATATTAACAGTGATATGCAGCCCAGCGATGTGCGGAGCATGTGCTGCAGACTGCGCCTTGATCTTCGTGAACTGCGTAAGAAATCGGGAGGCTTCTTCGGATCCGGAGAGAGTACAGGCTCTGTGGGAGTTGTAACCATCAATATGCCCCGTATTGCCTATCTGGCGAAGGATGAAGAAGATTTTTACAAACGTCTTGATCATCTGATGGATATTGCAGCTAGATCGCTGAAAATCAAGCGTGATGTGATTTCACAGCTTCTGGATGCCGGTCTGTATCCTTATACAAAGCATTACCTGGGAAGCTTTGCAAATCATTTTTCAACCATTGGACTGATCGGTATGAATGAAGCCGGCCTGAATGCAAAATGGATCCGTGAGGATATGACCCATGAATCCTGTCAGAAATTTGCCAAAGAAGTGCTGGATCATATGAGGGAGCGTCTGTCCGATTATCAGGAGCAGTATGGTGATCTGTATAATCTGGAGGCCACACCTGCCGAATCTACCACCTACCGTCTGGCAAAGCATGACAGAGAACGTTATCCGGACATCGTTACAGCAGGAGAAAAAGGAGAAACTCCCTATTATACCAACAGTTCTCATCTGCCTGTCAGCTATACCTCCGATATTTTTGATGCTCTGGATATTCAGGATGAACTGCAGACCAGATATACTTCAGGAACTGTATTTCATGCCTTCCTGGGTGAGAAACTGCCTGACTGGAAAGCAGCGGCCAAGCTGGTGCGTACCATTGCGACCAATTACAAGCTGCCCTATTACACGATTTCTCCTACTTATTCCATCTGCAAAAATCACGGATATATCAGCGGAGAAGTGGGAATCTGCCCTGTATGCGGGGAGAAAACCGAGATTTACTCCCGTATTACCGGATATTACCGTCCTGTACAGAACTGGAACGAGGGAAAAATTCAGGAATATAAGGATCGCGTAACATATGATGTGAATACTTCCGTATTAAAGAAGAGCGCGATTGCCGGCAATATGGTAACTGTAGAGTCTGAAGCGTCTGCTGTGATTGAAGTTTCTTCTGAAGAAGAGCATACTGACCGGTATCTGTTCGTTACGGATACCTGTCCAAACTGCAGGATTGCAAAAAATTTCCTGCAGGGGATGGATTATGAAGTGATCAACGCATCCGAGCATCCGGAGCTGACAGAAAAGTATGGCGTAAGGCAGGCCCCTACTCTGGTTGTACTGGATGAAGAAGGTATGCATCGTTTTGCCAATGCTTCCAATATTAAGAAATATGTGGATCAGGCCGGCTGCATGTTCAGCTGATGTCCCCGGCCGGGAATATAAGTATGTCTTTCCGGCCGCCTGAATTCATATTGATACCGGTTTGGCAGACACCGAACCGGTCCGTATCAAAAAAGCACGCCGGTCATCCGTAATGGATGACAGCGTGCTTTTTATACGTTCAAAATGCGGATATCAGGCGCTCAATGCGCTGAGTACGCTCTGATTGACAGCAATAATATACTGGCAGTCACTTTCGATATTGTGGGAGGGAAGATTCAGGTATTCCTTATGCTTCTGTTCGATAAAATGAATGATGTCTCCTGTACTCATGCGCGATTCCAGAGGGGTGAATTTAACACGAAAAGCCTCGCCGCTTTGGAAATACTCCCTCAGACGCAGCTTCAGAAACTGTTCATAATCACAGTGGTCCTTCAGTGAACCCGGATAAATGGAATTGTGCGGATAGGTAAAATAATCTGCTATATAATGAAGAATCTGTCCAAGAGTGATGCAGTCGCGGCGGTTCAGATAAGCATTCATGGTGCGAATGCGGTGCAGACGTACACGTTCCATATACTCCTGGATCAGAGGCAGTGTACTTTCAATATTGTGCCGTGTAGTGATAAATGAGGGACGGCAGTCCGGAAGAATGCTTCCGGCATAAAAAAAGTAACGATGAACTAAAAACTCCTGGTGTTTATAATCGGTTAAAAATCGAGCAAGGCCGATGTGTGATTTTTTTCTCATAGGGAATAATCTCCTTGTGGATCCGATACTGACCCTGCAGAGCAGAACGGATGTTAGTGTGTGTTAACCGGTTTCCTCATACAGATTATCACAGCTTTGTAAAAAATAATAGTGGCATATTTTATAAAATATGAAAAAAGTTTTTCTATTTTATGTTAAAGATTCATATACTACAGTCAACGGATTCTGATACGGAGGAAATTTTCGGTGTATCAGCCTGAATTTGAAAATGTATTGAATGTGAGTCTGAATGTACCGGAGGAAGAAAGAATGCGGTCTGAGATTCTGAGTACGGGGTACTCACCTGAGGAAAATACCTGGGAGCTGGTAGTACGTTATTCTATTTATCCGCAAAAATTCCTGCAGGATCATCCTCAGGTGGAGGCTTATCCTCTGACCGGAAATTATATTCTTATGAGAGTTCCGGAAACTCTTCTGAGTGAGCTTGCGGATACTCAGGGAGTGATTTATATCGAAATTCCCAAAAGGCTGTATATGGGAGGATGGAAGCGTTCTTTTTCGGCAGCGTCCGTGGACAGTGTGCAGGTTTCCGGGATTCCCATGCTGAGAGAACGTCTGGGAATCAATCTGACAGGGCGGGGAGTGCTGGTGGGAATTGCGGATTCGGGGATTGATATTTTTCATGCTGCATTTCGCAATAAAGACGGAAGTACAAGGATAGCAGCACTGTGGGATCAGGCAACACGGGAATATACAGGGGAGGAGATCAATGCATTTCTCTCGGAAAATTCCGGTCAGCCTCTGCCGCTGGCTTTCCGGGATCTTTCCGGTCACGGTACGGCAGTGGCAGGGGTGGCGGCAGGAAGCAGAGTCAGTGAAAATGGTTTTATTACGGAGGGATATGCATCGGAAGCGGAACTGGTGGTGGTGCGTCTGGGACAAAGCGGAACCGATGATTATGTAAGAACCACACAGCTTATGCAGGCTGCGGATTATCTGTTGAAAAAAGCAAGGGAGTATGGAAAGCCCATGTCTGTTAATCTGAGTATCGGTAATAATTACGGTTCTCACAGCGGCAGGAGCCTGCTGTCTACTTATCTTACGGAGATTTCGCTGGCGGAGAGACTGACCATCTGTGTGGGAAGCGGCAATGAGGCAGGAAAGCCTGTGCATACATCGGTCAGACTGAATGATCTTCCCTATGAAATTCTGCTGCCGGTGGCCCGGAGACAGTCGTCCTTCAGTATACAGCTTTGGAAAAATTATGCGGATATCTGTGAGATTCGTCTGATTTCTCCGTCAGGAGAGGAATTTCAGGTTTATCTGGATACAGATCTGCTGGTTATGGGACCACCTGTTCAGCAGTACCGGAGCGGCCGTACAAGAGCAGTTATCTATAACGGACTTCCGTCCCCTTACCAGCCTCTGCAGGAAATTTTCATGGATCTGATTCCCATGGATCAATTCGTGGACAGTGGAAACTGGAGACTGCGCATTACTCCTGTCCGTATTGTGAGCGGAGAACTGGAGCTGTGGCTTCCTGCAGGAAATATCCTGAACAGGGGAACCGGATTTGCGGTACCCGGTCAGCAGCATACGCTGACGGTTCCATCAGCTTCGGAGCGGGTTATTACGGTAGGCGCCTATGATTCCAGAAGCCAGACATATGCTTCCTTTTCAGGCCGCGGATTTACAGCCTTTACCAATCAGGTAAAACCGGACCTGGCTGCTCCCGGAGTGGAGATTCTGGCACCAAAAGCAGGCAGCGGCACAGGCGGCAGAGCAGCGGAAACAGCATACGGAAGTTTTACGGGAACATCCTTTGCAGCACCTGCTGTTGCCGGAGCAGCGGCACTTCTCATGCAATGGGGAATTGTGGAGAAAAATGATCCCTGGCTGTATGGAAGCCGTCTTAAAAGCTGGTTTCACCGCAATGCAAGGCAGCTGGCGGCATTTGAGACATATCCAAATCCCTATGTGGGATATGGTGTGCTGTAATAAAAACTGTCCGGAGCCTGTGTCCCTTTTTGTGGCTGCAGGCTCCGGACAGTTGAGAACAGAACATGAATTCAGAAGAACGGTTCCGAATTAATACAGATGAAAATTTTCGTGTCTACTGTTCGGATTCTGCGATATTTACTGCTCTGCGGATTCCTTCGTTCAGATCAATGGCAGGTTTCCAGCCCAGTCCCTCCAGTCTGCTGCTGTCAAGAATCTCCGGAGTAGTGGAGAAAGCAGAAAGGGAAGGCTCTTTTTCATCTTCTTTGTTGGCAAAAGCAAGCTTCAGATTCCTTTCGGGGAATACATTTACAGCAGTTTTTGCAAAACCGCGGATCGTTGTGTTGGAGGCGGGATTTGCGATGTTATAGGGAGTAACATCTTCACCGCACAGCAGGATCATAAGCAGGGCACTGGCAGTGTCTGTCACATAGCAGAAAGATCGGTATGCAGCTCCGTTGCTCTTTAACAGGATATCCTGGCGGCGAACCACATTGGCAATAAACTGTGCCCATACACGATCATCGTTTAGAGAAGCGGGCCCATAGATATAACTGGGGCGCGCAATTTTTACATGCATGCCGTACTGTTTGCAGTAGCTCGCACAGATAGTTTCGGCTACGCGCTTGCCCATGGCATAGCAGTTTTTATAGGAAGTATGATCCAGATAACCTGTAGTTTCTTCCTTCAGACAATCAGAACCATCGTGTACGGAACCATAGGTTTTCAGGCTGGAAATAACAAGAGAAGCCTCGCTACGGCAGCGTTTTGCATATTCCAGAACCTTGATGGTACCCTCAACATTGGCACGGATGGTACCTACAGGATCATTTTCAAAATGCCATGCGCTGGCCTGGCTGGCAGCATGAATGACAAAATCGGCTTTTTCTTCAATATTGATATCTTCGCATACATCCTGGGTAATTAAAGTGAAATCTTCACGATCCAGAATCTTTCCGTATTTTTTGCCGGCCTTTTCATAATTTCTTACCAGTCCGATCACATGAATGCCGGTCTGGTGAGAATCGTTTCTTGCCAGCATGGCCAGAACCAGATAGTAACTGATGAAACCGCCGGCTCCTGTCAGGAAAACAGTTTTATGAGCCATCTTCTCCCAGGGAATGGGCTGTTCCAGAATAGACAGAATATCTTTGTAAACAAGGTCGTTGACCAGATCGGAAATGCGATTAGATGTCATATTTGAATTCCTCCTGAGCAAAACGTCTGTAATGCTGATAATAATAATGAGAACGTAAAGTGTACAGGTCTTCCGGAGTGGTTACTTTGATATTCTGACGTTCTCCGATGAAAATATGAACGGTTTCTCCCAGCTCGATCAGCAGTTCGCTGGAAGAAGTGGGATTGCTGATATTGCGTCTGGCAGCTTCTTCATGAGCCCAGAGGATTTTCTCAAATGTAAAGCCCTGAGGCGCCTGGGTGATGAACATCTCACTTCTGGGATAATTTTTGTTGCAGTAGATACCGTCTTTGCTTTCGAGAACGGAATCGATACTGGGTGTTACCGGTACAGCGCTGCCGTATTCGGAAGTTTCACGAATGCAGTTGGTGATCAGCTGGCTGGAAACCATGGGACGTACGCCGTCGCAGATCAGCACCATGTCATCCGGTTTTGCACCCTCTGCTGCGGCCACAAGTCCATTGTGAATGGATTCAAATCCGTTGGAACCGCCGGGGACGATTGCCTCCACTTTTTTTATACCGTAATGCTTGATGTGAGCTTTTAATACATCAATCCAGCTTTCCAGACAGGCAATGCAGATCTTGTCAATGCCGGGATGCTGTGAAAAAACTTCCAGCGTACGGATAATAATCGGTTTGCCGTCTACTTCGATAAACTGCTTGGGAATTTCTGCTGATTTCATTCTGGCGCCAACGCCGCCTGCAAAAATAACTGCTGCTACCATATTTTTCCTCCTGTTTCTGTTCGGGGTCATACCGAAACAGATTTTTCATTAAAAGTTTGTGTAAAAAGTTTACTTTTTATTGTTTGTCCCTGCGTGATATGGGATTTTGATAACTGATTACGCTGTGGCGCAGCCGGTCTTCTTCAGGCGGAATCCGGGTGAAATCACCATAGAGCCTTTGAAGATAGGGAGAAGGATGCTTAAGTGTATTCAGTCTGATATCTTCGAAACGGATACTCCGTGACGGGAAAAACCAGTTTCGTCGGTACGTTTCTCCGCGGGCATGACGAATACCGCTGGGAATCATCACGTAATGAGTGGTATCCTTTTTGCATAGAGCGATTGCAGACTCTGTGATCAGCATCCAGCGCCGCAGAGACAGGAATGAGAAACAGAAGCCCAGAGCATTTTTTATGTGAAGGGCACGTCTGACCTGTCTGTCATTTCCTGTATACTTCAACAGGCGCGGCAGCTTGCTGCGGATGCGGACACAGGAGCAGATGAGCAGAAGTCCGTCACAGAAGTACTGATGTAAGGTACGCAGTACGGGATTGTCAAAAGTATTATCCACCGGAAAAATATCAATGAACATGCCTGCTTTTTCCGGCTCTGTTTCATAAATCTCTTCAAAATGAGTTCCCTTTTTTCGAACCTTTGAAAAATGCAGATCGTATCTGTCATCGGTCCTGATATTCTGTACCCAGTAATCGGAAGCATATTCCTCTGCGAAAAGGGAAACAAATATGTCATAATCTGCTCTGGGCATGCAGATATCCATATCATCATCCCAGGGGATGAATCCTTTATGGCGCACGGCACCAAGGCAGGAACCGCCGCACAGGGCATAAGTCAGCTGATGCTTCCTGCAGAAACGATCGATATCCCGGGCCATGCCCTTAAGCGTGTACTGGATATCCTTCAGATCATCATCTGAAATGACGTACATATCTTCATTGGCATCAACGGATCTTCTGACGTTTTTATAGGTTTCCAGCAATGAACTATCTCCTTCTGTTATCTGAAAAACTGAAACTGTCCAGCAGGGCTGAACTGTCCATGCTCTGTTGAATCGTTACAAAAAATTAAATATACTCATGCAGTTTACATGAGTATAATTTGTTTCATTATAACACTTTACGGGAAACTTACAATATTTTTTGCGGAAATTCTATTTATTCAGATTCTGATTTTTTGCCGGAACGGGAAAACAGCAGACAAGCTGACCTGCCGGTAATTGAATTTTTAAGGGAAAAGGGATGACAAAACAGAAAAAATAATGTAATCTGTAAACGGTAATCAATAATGAAAAAACAGAAGATCTGACAGAGGATTTCACGGGAAATCCGCGGGAAGAACATCCGTATAATGTTCATACAGAGAAAAGGTAAAAAGATTTATGCAGTTATTTGAATTAAGTGCACCCTGTCATTTCGGGACAGAGTCTGTGTTAAAAAAAGAAATTTATGATCTGGGTTATGATATTATAAAAGTTGAAGATGGGCGGGTCACGTTCCAGGGAGATGCGGAGGCCATCTGCCGCAGCAACATGTTCCTGCGGACAACAGAGAGAATCCTTCTGAATGTGGGTTCCTTTCACGCCGAGACTTTTGAGGAACTGTTCCAGGGAATCAAAAGTCTTCCCTGGGAGAATTATATTCCGCTGGATGGCAGATTCTGGGTGACCAAGGCAACTTCCATTAAAAGTAAACTGTTCAGTACCTCCGATATTCAGTCCATTGCCAAGAAGGCCATGGTGGAGCGTCTGAAGACGGTATACCACTCCAGGTGGTTTGAAGAAACCGGCAATTCCTATCCGGTACGTATTTTTCTGATGAAGGACGAGGTAACGGTTGCCATCGATACCTCAGGCGATTCGCTTCATAAAAGAGGGTATCGTCTGTATACGGCAAAAGCACCCATTACGGAAACACTGGCGGCAGCTCTTATTATGCTGACACCCTGGCATAAAGACAGGATTCTGGTGGACCCATTCTGCGGAAGCGGTACATTTCCCATAGAGGCAGCCATGATGGCGGCAGATATCGCACCGGGAGTGAACCGGAATTTTCTTGCCATGAGCTGGGATAATCTTATAGATAAAAATCTGTGGAAGGATGCCAGAGAGGAGGCTCTGGATCTGGAAAACCGCAGTGTGGCCACCGATATTCAGGGATATGATCTGGACGGAGAAGTGATAAAATCAGCAAGGGAAAATGCAAAACTGGCCGGAGTGGAGCATCTGATTCATTTTCAGAGAAGACCGGTCAGTGAACTGAGCCATCCGAAAAAATATGGATTTATCATTACCAATCCTCCCTATGGAGAACGACTGGAGGAGAAAAAGGACCTGCCCCCCATTTACGGAGATTTCTGCAGACAGTTCAGACAGCTGGAAGACTGGTCTGCCTATGTGATCACCAATTATGAGAATCTGGAAAAACAGATGGGCCGCAGGGCGGATAAGGTGCGCAAGATATACAACGGTATGATGAAAACTGAGTTTTATCAGTTCATGGGGCAGAAGCCTCCCAAAAGAAAACGTCCTCATGAAGCGGAAAAGGAGAATTAAGATGAAAGACAAACTGATATTTGCATCAAATAATGCAGGAAAAATCCGTGAAGTCAAGGAAATCATGCAGGATTACGGTAAAGAGGTAATTTCCATGGAAGAAGCGGGAATTCATGTGGACGTGGAAGAAAACGGAACTACCTTTGAAGAAAATGCTCTGATCAAATGCCGCGCTATTCATGAGATGACCGGAGCGATGGTTCTGGCAGATGATTCCGGTCTGGAAATTGATTATCTGAATAAAGAACCCGGTGTCTATTCTGCCCGGTATCTGGGTCACGAGACTCCTTATGACATCAAAAACGGCATTATCCTGGACAGGCTGAAGGATGCCGAAGGTTTGGAGCGGAGCACCCGCTATGTTTGTTCCATGGCAGCAATTCTGCCGGACGGAAGAGAGTATACGGCTCTTGGAACCGTAGAAGGAATGATTGCTTTGGAGCCTTCAGGAACCGGCGGTTTCGGCTACGATCCCATTTTCTTCGTACCGGAATACGGAAAAACCATGGCCGAACTGACGCCTGATGAGAAAAATGCCATCAGCCACAGAGGCAGGGCGCTGCGCGCACTGCGTGAAATTCTTGAGCAGGCGGAGCCGGATAAACAGACGTGCAGATAGAAAAACGGGAGTGAAAAAAACAATGAGTAAGAAGAAGATCCTGGTAATCAGTGATACACATAGAAATGTACGAAGACTGAAAGAAGTAATGGAACGGGAAAAACATGTGGATATGGTGCTTCATATGGGTGATCTGGAAGGTCACGGAGGTTATGTGGAGCAGATTTCGAGCTGTGAATTGCAGGCGGTGAGAGGAAACTGTGATTATGACGGAGACTGGCCTGCGGATACCATAGTGGAAATAGGTGGCCATATGGTTTTTATGACCCACGGGCATCGCTATGGAGTTGATTACGGCTTATATGAGCTGGAAGACATGGCCAGAGAATGCGGGGCTGATATTGCCATGTTTGGCCATACCCATCGCCCTTACTTTGAACAGAAGGAAGACGGATTTGTGATTCTGAATCCGGGCAGCCTGGGAAGTCCGCGCCAGAATCCCAGAGAACCCTCCTATATGATCATGGAAATCGATGAAGAAACCGGGAAGGTGGATTACCATCAGAGATTTCTGAAGGCAGTCTGGTAAAAACCTGAACAGCACAAAAAACTTTTTTAAAAAAAATTGAAAAAGTTGTTGACAAAACGGATTTGTTCAAGTATAATTCTATCTGTTCGCTGAGGAACACAGAGACAAAGGCAGACAGACAGATAATGCGGGTGTAGTTCAATGGTAGAACACCAGCCTTCCAAGCTGGATACGTGGGTTCGATTCCCATCACCCGCTTCATCAGAGATTCTGATGAGGCTTGTTAAAGCTATGGTGGGTATAGCGCAGTTGGTTAGCGCGTCAGATTGTGGCTCTGAAGGTCTAGGGTTCGAATCCCTATACCCACCCTGCCATTAACTTGGTGGCATGCATTGGGCTATCGCCAAGCGGTAAGGCAC
>JAXDZY010000123.1:0-14146 GCA_034086685.1 Lachnospiraceae bacterium | reverse complement strand
TTACATTATACATGTAACGGAAGAAAGGTGGTAGTCGTTAGCCACCTTTTTTCTTATTTTAGGCAAATTTACAGGGGGAGTTATGATTCTGATGAACCATAACTCCCCCTGTTACGACTGTCTATTTCCCGACAGCCCCTGGTCCAATTATAGAAAACAGTAATATCTATATCCACATTCATCTGATAACTTGTTCTCAATGTATTGGTATAATACCAAAAATGTTCTCTCCTCTCCCATTTCTCCATATCAACAGGTTCAAAATCATCATTCATTATTACTTCACCTCCTCACCTTTCTTCAAAAAACAGAAAATATATCTCCAATACTGACTCTGAATTCTGGCCGGTGCCATATAAATCTCGTGCTTTGTACCTTCTACCAGGACGAGATATGAATCCGGAGTTTTCTTTGCAAGATCAATCTGCCCTCTCCGTGATACCAGAGCATCATACTCTGCCGTAAATATGCACATTGGAATCTGTATTTTTCTTTTTTCTTTTTCAATCTGTTTCACAGCTTTTAACGCTTCATAAAGCCATGAATAACTTCCTGCATTATTCTGCAATTCAGGATTTACTGTTTTTTTATTAAAGTAATATTCATAACGTTCCCTGCTGGAACCGGAGCTTTCTTTAAACGAAGCTTCTTTACTGAAAGGCTTCTGCCCGGCAATATATTCTTCCCCTCTTCCTGTTTTGACCATATAACATGAAATCGCTTCCGCCTGAATCGGAGGAATTCCCATCTTTATATCAAGCATAGGGGCTGTCAATATGACTTTTGATATTCTGCCCGGATACATCTGGAGATATCTGATTGCAATAGCACCTCCCATAGAATGGGCAAATATGTAAAAAGGTATTTCCGTGCCCGCATCGCACACAACGATTTCCTCAATAAAACCTCTAAAATCTTCTACATAGTCTCCGAATTTTTTTACATGAGTAAGAGAAAAATCACTGTTTTTTACTTCCCTTACTGATTTTCCATGTCCCCTGTGATCCAATAAAAAAACATTATAATGTTCTTTCAAAAAATAGAAGATCACTTCTTTATATTTTTCCACACTCTCTGTAAAACCATGTGCTATAATAACTGTTCCGACTGCACTTTCTGCCATATATTCTTCATAATAGAGATACTTCCCTTTCTCACGCTCATACCAGCCGTCTTTTTTTAAATTGTTCAGATAAGGTTCAACAACCATTTTCATCTGTTCTGTATAATCCTGATCTTCTATACATGAATAGCCCTTTTTGCTTTTCATATTTAATCGTATTTTTTTCACTCTCATCCCTCAAATCTTTTTCAATATATCTCTAATATAACACAAAAAAGCCGGAAATGCTCTAACTATTGCATTTCCAGCTTAAAATATTTCAACAATTTGCCAAAGTTACCTGTATAAACTGATTTTATCAAATTAACCTACATGCAACTGCGAAAGAACCTCTTCAAAACATACTCCATCCGTCAATGGAATATCCATCTCTATAGATTTCTGAATACATTTTTTGATGAATCCGGAAGCTTTCCTGACAGATTTTTCAAATGGTACGCCATTTACTGCATCAGCCGCCACTATAGCTGCAAAAATATCTCCCGTTCCGGATCTGGTTGATCCAATTTTATGTGTTCGCATAAATTTGCCCCTATAATCTGCATTATTCTCACATTCTACAGCATCATAACAATAATTTGCTATGAAATCCCCCTGAATAATTCCGGTAATTACAACCTTTTTCGGTCCCATTTTCTGAAGTTTCCACGCCAATTCCTGGATCTCAGCCATCTTCCATCCGTTCTGACGATAAGGAGTATCAGTTAAAATGCATGCCTCAGTTAAATTAGGGGTAAGAATATCTGCATACGATACCAGTTTTTTCATCTCCTGACACATTTCCTCAGTATACGTAGCATACGGCTCTCCATTATCACCCATAACAGGATCGATGAGTACCAGTGTTTCCTCCATTCTGAATTCATCAATAAAATGTTTCACAATTTCTATCTGTTGTTTTGATCCGAGAAAACCACTTGTAATTCCATTAAACTTTAATCCCAGCTTTCTCCACTCGCCAATATACGGATTCATATGCTCCGTAAAATCCTGAAAATAAAAACTGTCAAACCCGGTATGATTGGAAAATACAGATGTAGGCAACGGACAGCATTGAATCTTCATCGTCGAAATAATGGGAAGCGATACCGCAAGAGAACACCTTCCAAATCCTGAGAAATCATTGATAACTGCTATTTTTTTCTGGTGGTTATGTTTATTTGAATTCATATTTTTCATACTTGTCCTCTGAATACTTTTTTATTCAGATATCATAAGCTCCAGGTGTCTTTTTATAAATATCCAATTTTTACAATTTAAATCAGGACAGTCAGTTTCGAAATTGAATACTTTTTGTATATCCTCCTCTTTAATCGAATAATGACATCTGCACATAATCCAGTTTTCTGGGGGTCGTACACCGAACAAAATTCAGTAAATCTGATTTCTTAATCTGGCCTGCATGAACTTCTCTTTCAAAAATAATATCTTCAAGCTGAAGTTCACGGATTTCAGAAGCGTTTTCGGATATGGAAAAGAAATGAACTTCTTTTCCCTCCATAACAGCCACTGCAATATCTGTCAGAATTGCCTCCGAAACAGGACCGAAAACCCAAAGTTCATCCGATGTCCGAATCAACTGATGGCAGCATTCAATTACTTCATCTCTTTCCACCTTGCCATTCATATAAAATCCATACGTCATAAATGGATTCACCGGAGCTACACCCCGTTTTACGGCAAATTGCATTACAACTTCCCTGGCATAAAACCAACTCTTGGAATGTGTCACGTATACCATTTTTCTGAGTGTACGTTTCCCCTGTCTGATTCTGAGCCGTCTCATATATTCTTCCAGATGTGCCTGTTTTTTCTCCATAATCAACTGAGCTGAATATCCCGCCCGTATAATATTTTCCTGACTGATCAGTACATCCGCATCCAGCACCTGATCTGCACATTTTAACAATACGAAACCATTCTGAGCAACAATATTAATGACTTTTTTTCTCTCCCGAAGCTCCCCCTGCAATTCTGCTGCCAAAAGAGTTCTGAATCTTGCCATTTCTTCTTCATTCGGATCAAAAAGATGATTTTCATGAATTCCAACCTGAAAAGCCAATCTCCGATAAACATCCTGAACAAAATTTTTTCCTTCTTGTGATATGTCGTCTTCAAATATCTGTACTGACTTCTGCCCATCATCTGTAAGTTTCTGCACTGAGTCCGATATCTGATTTCCCGGATTTACTTCATCCAAAATCACAAAACGGATTCTGTTCTTTTTCAGCAAATATCCTGCAAATAATGCTGCCGGACCATCTCCCAGAACAGCAGCTTCGTATCTGTATGAGTTTTCCATATCTCTGTCTTTCCATTATTTATTCAACTTTTTTAATCAGTAACCTTTTTATCCAGCATTTTTATAATTGTTTCTACTGCCCGAGTCATGTCCTCATTGATATATTGTTCAATAGTACCCTCATCTCCCGATTCAGCCAGTTTTTCATCTACAGGCAGTTTTGCAAGAACCTGCAGATTATTTTCCTTCGCAAATGACTCAACCCTGCTTTTCCCGAAAACAGGCATTTTATTTCCGCAATCAGAGCAAACAATATAACTGTAATTTTCAATCAGACCCAAAATCGGAACATTTAATTTATCCGCCATTTTACACGCTTTTTTCACGATCATTCCAACCAGAGTCTGAGGAGAAGTGACCATAACCAACCCATCTACCGGTAATGACTGAAATACAGTAAGTGCTACATCACCAGTTCCGGGAGGCATATCAATCAAAAGATAATCAAGGTCTCTCCATAAAACATCTGTCCAGAACTGCTTTACAACACCTGTAATAACCGGACCTCTCCATACAACCGGCGTGTCTTCTGCCTCCAGCAGTACATTAACAGACATCATTTTGATCCCCGAAGGAGTTTCTACAGGTTCAATACCCTTGCTCTTTCCGCTTTTGGCTACTGTGTGCACACCGAAAATCTGTGGAATAGACGGCCCTGTCACATCTGCATCCAGAATGCCCACTTTATATCCCCTGCGCAGTAATTCCACTGCAATCATGGAAGTAACAGATGACTTTCCAACCCCACCTTTGCCACTTACAATTCCCACCACATGCTTAATATGATTCATCGGATTAGCTGGTATTTTCATGATTTTCTTTTTATTTGCGCATGTTTTGCAGTCTTTTTTGTCACAGGTTTTACTACTGCAACTGGAACAATCCTGATTATCCTGCTTTTTATTCTGTTTCTCATCCATTTCTATATTCTGTCCTTTACCCATTTCTTCCATTTTCTTCTCCTATCCGAATATCTGGATCCATTTATTCTGTTTTCTTAATAATCTTCTTCCAGAACCTGAATTTCCAAATAATCAAAATCAATTGCTTCAATAAAATTATCTTTCCCGAAACGACATTTATTATGGCGTTTAAATTCCTGAATCGTTGATTCAAGCCAGATTGGATTTGCCAGATCATATGCCAGACAAATTTCTTCAACACCCTTGAAAATTTTCCGGGTACGATTTAAATCGCTCTCATCACAATAAACCATATCTTTTATCAAATGGTTACTTTTCATTATTTTCCCCCATAAACGGAACATGTTGCATCCTCCTGTCGTTTTGTCCAGTATGTTCTAGTATAAAACGAAACGGATTTTCTGTAAAGGAAAAAGAGAAAACACATTAAAAACTCTGAAAATACTCAAAAAAGGACAGTTTCAAACTGTCCCCAATTCTGATTTGTTCTGATCATTCCTTATCCAGCATACTCAAAAAAACCTCATCAAACGAAATATTCTCTCAGAATATCATCAATCATCTTTTCTTCCTTTGCAGAAAAATGATGCTTCTTTTCATTACTGAGATTTCTATCTCTGCCTGCAGCTATCCGTTCAAGACTTTGTCTGAGGTATTGTATATCTTCCTCCGTAAAATGACTTTCTCCCTCTTGATCCATATCATTTTTATCACCAGAATGATCTTGTCCGTTTTTTTCCATATCGTCCGAAAAAAACGTATTCGGCATGGAACTTCTTTTCTTCCGCCCTTCTGCCCGATTATTATCTGATCGGATACTATCTTTTCTACCAGATTCTAAACGGTTTTCCGCTCTGGTCAGAACTTTTTCCTCTTCTCTGGAATTAGCCAGCCTTTTAGTTAGCGTATTGGAGAAATATTCCTCCAGCTGAATCCTTAATTGCTCCTGTACATATTCCATATCAGAAAGATAGTATACACAAAAACCTGTAATAAAGCAGAACATTGTAATTCCCAGAGAAGTAACGATCTGGCCGGTTACAAAACCATTAACCTGCCGGAGCAAAGTAACAGCGCCTCCGAAAATCAAACACACTAAAGCTGATTTTTGTGATGCCTTACCTGCTTTCTCCACACTGATTCCAAGGAAACGGTTTCCTTTTAATTGTCTTTCTACAAACAGCTGTACATTATTGATTCCTTTATTCACACGGTATGTATTTTCAAACCTGTTTCTCATCTGAAGTAGAAATGAATTGCGTGCACTCATCATATTCTCGGTCTGATTTATCATCTGTCGGTAATAAAAGCCTGTTACCCATGTTCCCAGTATACCTGCAACAGTAAGAACTGCCATGACATAAACAGGGATTGCTGATGCCAGAAATTTCTCCACTTATAATACCTCCTGTTTCTGAGACCTTCAGATTTTTACGAATGTAATTATACACTTTTACAGGAGTCTTGAAAAGATAAATGAGACTAAAATCGTACGACAAATAATTTCATTTTCTGCACATACAAATTCAAAAAAACTACATTCTTCTGATTACAGCTTTTGAGCAATTTCCAGAATAAGATTGACACTATGCGTAATTGCTTTTGCCTCAAATTCTGAATAATCCATTGTAGCACTGTCATCTGCTTTATCTGAAATAGCACGTACGATCAAAAAAGGAACATGATTCAGATATGCTGCCTGAGCGATTGCAGCCCCTTCCATCTCACAGCAATAGCCACCGAAATTCTCAACCAGCCAGTTCTTTTTGGTTTTATCGGAAATAAACTGATCTCCGCTTACAACTCTTCCTACATGAACGCCGATTTCCGGATTTACTTTTCTGCAGGCGTTTTCCGCAATTACAATCAATCTTTCATCTGCTCTGAATACAGATTGTTCCATTCTGGGGATTACGCCCACAGGGTACCCAAATCCAGTCGCATCCATATCATGCTGAAGCGTATCATCTGACAAAACAATATCTCCAATGTCAATCTTAGCCTGTAGTGAACCTGCAATCCCTGTATTAATTATCACATCTGCCTGATAACAATCAACAAGAATCTGTGTGCACATACCTGCATTAACTTTACCGATACCACAACGGACTACTACGGCATCTTTCCCAGTAAGTTTACCTTTATAAAAATCCATCCCCGCTTTTGTTTCAATTGCCACATTGGTCATAACCTCTTTAATTCTGCTGACTTCTTCATCCATTGCTCCTATTATCGCTAACATATCTTTATCCAACCCTATCCCTTTCTGATATTTTTATTATTTTCTCAAGTATACCTGCCATTTTTTCATTCGTCAACATTGCCCCATCTTCCATTTATATGTTATAATAAACTCCGCAGCTGACAGTATTGCTGCATTACAAAATGGCAACCCATTTTTTATATAAAAAAATCTAGGAGGATTTGATACAATGGTACAATACAAAACCAGCGGAACCTGTTCATCCGCAATCACTTTTGACGTAAAAGATAACAAACTTGTTTCTGTAAAGTTTACCGGAGGATGCAATGGTAACCTACAGGGAATTTCCAAACTGGTGGAAGGAATGGAGATTGACGAAGTAATCAGCAGACTGGAGGGAATCCATTGTGGACATAAACCTACTTCCTGTCCCGATCAGCTGGCCAATGCATTGAAAGCTTACAAGGCCAAATTCAACAAATAAATCTGATTCCACTTCGGAGGTAATCTGCATGAAAAAAATAATTTTAACAGGCGGCGGTACAGCCGGACATGTTACACCCAACCTTGCTCTATGCCCGGAATTGGAAAAGAATGGATTTGATATCAGTTACATTGGCTCTTACAATGGCATGGAAAAAGCACTTGTCGAAAAAGCTGGAATTCCTTATTATGGTATCTCTTCCGGCAAACTTCGCCGCTACTTTGATCTGAAGAATTTCACAGATCCATTTCGTGTTATCAAAGGATATTTTGAAGCCAGACATTTGATGAAAACATTAAAACCTGATGTCGTTTTCTCTAAAGGTGGATTTGTTGCGGTTCCGGTCGTTATAGCTGCAAGCCGTGCAGGAATTCCGGTTATTTCTCATGAATCCGACATGACTCCCGGACTTGCCAACAAACTTTCCCTCGCTTTCTGTACCAAAATCTGCTGTAATTTTCCTGAAACAATTAAGTATCTTCCAGAAGATAAAGCCGTATTAACAGGATGCCCTATCCGTGAAGAATTACTTACAGGAGACAGAGCATCAGGTTTAAAACTGACAGGATTCAATGACTCTAAACCTGTTCTTCTGATTATGGGCGGTAGCCTCGGATCTGTAAAAGTTAATCAGGCAGTTCGAAGTATCCTACCTGATCTTTTAAAAAATTATCAGGTAGTTCACTTGTGTGGAAAAGGAAACCTTGATGAAACACTTACATCCATGCCCGGATATGTACAATATGAATACATGAGTGATCCGTTAAAACATCTTTTTGCCATGGCTGATATCATCATCTCACGTGCCGGAGCAAATGCCATCTGTGAACTGCTTGCTTTACAGAAACCTGCTTTACTGATTCCTCTTTCTGCTGCTGCCAGCCGCGGGGACCAGATTTTAAATGCTCAATCCTTTAAAAAACAGGGATTCTGTGATGTTCTTGAGGAAGAAAATCTTACAAATGAAACCCTGTATCAGGCAGTATCTTCTCTGTACAGAGATCGTGAAAGTTATATTCAGGCAATGAAAAACAGCAATCAGTCCAATGCCGTTAGCCGCATTGTTTCACTGATTAAGGAATCCTGTTTCTGATTATTCTGCGATTATAACTATTATGGCAGAATACCGGAAACCATTCAAGAAATGAACAGTTTTCGGTATTTTGCCGGCCTGAAACCATCATATAACAATTACTTCAGTTACTGGTTCTTCTGGTAATCCAACTACAGTTCTGCCCTGATTTTTTCAGCTGTATTCTCCAACTCTTCCTGCGTAGGATTACCTGGCTTCCAGGCGATAACCTCTGCTCCTCCTTTATATCTGGGAATCATGTGCAGGTGAAAATGCATAACTGTCTGCCCTGCCTCTTCTCCATTATTCTGAACCAGATTCAAGCCATCACATTTTAACCCTTTTATCATAGCACGGGCAATCTTTCCCGCCAGAGGAAGAACTCCTGCTGCCGTTTTTTCATCCAGTTCCATCAGATTTGTATAATGATTTTTCGGTAAAATTAATGCATGTCCTTCTGAAGCAGCTCCCAGATCCATTACAACCCGGAACATATCATCTTCGTACACTGTTTTTGATGGAATTTCGCCTGCTGCAATTTTGCAGAATATACAGTTATCGTTTTTCATGATATTCCTCCTTACTCTTTCTGCCGGATATACCTCATCTGTAATATAACAGTCTTTCCTACCGGACAGATGATTCGATAGAGTTTATTATATCACCTCTGACAATTGCTGTGAACGAAGATTTTCAGATTCCTCTGATTTAAATTCAAATACAGCTTCTGCAAACCTCACTTCATCCCCCTGTTTCAAATATCTCATCTGCCTTTCAGAAAGACGCATACCATTAATATATGTCCCATTAGTTGAACCCAAATCTGTAACACTGCATCCATTTTGATCCCGACTGATTCTGGCATGAATCCGGCTTATACTTTTTCCCTCGAGACATATATCCGCAATTCCACGAACTTTTCCCACAACCATTGTATGTTCTTTAATAACAATATCCTGAAATACATTTTTATTTTTACTGACCAGAACAGGATTAAATACCTGAAATAATTCCGGCTCACCCATTACAATCGTAGCAGGAATTGAACCTGTACTTGTATTTATTTTATTCATTTTCTCTTCCACATCTTCAAAACTGAATTCTTCAAACAAATCTGCATCCCTGGCTTCATTAGGCGCATTCTGAACTTGTTCTCCATAACCATCGTCAAACTGCTTCTTAAGTTTTACTGCATCGTTTTTTTCTGAACAGTTTGTCATATATGATTTTTCTCTGTTCACTTCTCCTTTGTGTTCATTGTACCACTGTCCCAAATTATTTTTTTTCGGCTGTGTTTTCAGTTGTCTTTTAATTCCTGCTTTATCTTCTCTCCTTTCATCTGATTGTCTTTCTTCTTTTGTACCAGATTTTTTTTCCACAAAATCGGATAATACAGTTGACAATATACCGCATCCTACAAGAATCCCGGCAACTCCAAACATCCAGAACATAAATGTCCTTCCTGACATCTGAGCATGATTTTTACTGATATACCATAAGATTGAGGCAATTCCCAATCCACCAGCTACATCAGGGGCATATGAGATAAGCCTGAATACATTATCTAACTTCAAGCTAAACAAAATATTTTCTTTCTGTTTTTCTTTTGAGTATTTTCCTGAAATATTCTGTTTTCTTCCGGCATTTTTCTGATATTCGATTTTTTTACAAACTCTTTCCTGATAGCGGTCATCATAGTCTTCTTCATCTTTCTCATAAACATCCCCAAAAAGCTCCCCTGATTTTTTCTGTTTATTTTCAGAAGATGGTAACTCACAAAATTGTTTCATAAGCTCATACAATGGAACATTTTTTTCTCTTGATTTCTGATACAGACTGTATACTAATACAACTGTCTTCTCATCCTGATAATCCAACCGATTCAAAAAATAATCAAATAAATTTTCCAGAGATTTTTCAAAGGTTTCTTTTTTATCCTGGTAAAAACAAAATTGAATCTTAAAATTATTTTTTTCAGTAAATAAATACTCCGGTTCCAGAATAAGACAATCCATATCCAGCAAATATTCTTCCATCTGCTGCACACATCTGTATAAATCAGACATAACAGTACGAATCTCCTTCACACTGTATTTTCTTTGCTTCATACGTTCAGAAAGAGATTCTTTACATGATATATCATAAAAATACCGGTATTCTCCATCTTCAATAAAAAATTGAACCGGAAGCAGCCCATCTATATTGTTATACTTTATCATGTTGATCTGATACGGTAATTCCGGTTCTTCTCCGCTGCATATAACCAGATAACTTTTCCCCCCGCTTTTCTGATAAAATGCCCTGTCTGCATATGTATTTGTTCCTTCTGACATCATTAGTAAAACCTCCTGTTAATTTACAACTGTTCAAGCATTAACTAATTTTGATTTACATATCTGATAATCTGTGACATCGACCATGCCTGCTTATGTACTTCTCCTGATACTTCCAGATCAGTTTCATCTATTATCATGTTCAAAAGACCTTTTAACGGAAAAGAAACCTTATTTTTCCAGGCTATTGCTTTATCAATATGATTCTCACTTTCCGATATATCCAGATTGCTCATCCAGAAAAACTGACTCTGCATCTCATTACGAAGTAATAATTCTTTGTCCTCATTTTCCGAATACAAAACCTCCACAGCCAGCCCATTTAAAATTGTATAATCATGCAAATAACCATTTACTACAATCAAAAGTACAATACAAGCCAGAATCAGTGGCATAATAAGTGTTGACTCCACTGTAAATGATCCCTTCATCCTGCTTATGATACATTTTTTTTCACTTCTCATTAACCATCTTTTTTTCATATGCATCTTTCCCTGATCAGACAACCAAACAAGCCGTATATAATTGATAAATCACCGCAGACGCATAGGGAACCAGCATAAAAGGAACAAAGGCAATTTCATACGACCACCCTTTCCTTTTTTTTACAAAAATCAAACCATACAGGCAAACAAGAATAAGAGATAAAACCACAACTGTTAACGCTGACCAGAATCCAAGATAAATTCCCATTCCTCCGATAAAAACTGCATCTCCTCTTCCGATTTTTTCTTCTGTGCAGATACTGATGACCCAAAACAGCATCCCCAATGTACTACCGGCCGCCGTCATTTTCCAGCTGTTTTGATTACACCATGCCATCAATATATTTGCCAGTACAAAAGCAACAAGATTCACTACATGAATCTGCTTCCCCCGCAGATCTTCCACCATACATATTGTCATAGTTCCTATTACAATAACAACTGCTGCAATTTGAATAAATATTCTCATAAACCACCTGCTCTTTGAAGACATTTACTGCACAAATGCCTGTTTCCAATTTCATCTTCATCAACCTGAATAACATCTTTTTCAATAGCGCTGCATGTTTTGGAAATATGATACCGATTACCGTATGAAGTTATATAAACGGTTCCCTTCTTTTCCGGATGACAATTCTCACACGCATAATAAATACTTCCATCCTCATTTCTGAGAGAAGGTAGATTTTCCGCAGAAACCGCCTCAAGTTTCACATTAATATAACTGCAGTCAGCATAAAGATGATATGCTTTTCCATTTGGAGTTACATATACTTTTCCCGTTGATGATACAGTGTTTTTCAACGTGGAAGTATCTTTTCCTATCCATATTCTTCTTCGTGTTCTCTGCACAACCTGAATTTCCGGCACAAGAAACAGTGGAATCTTAATTCTGTAATACACAACCAGATTTAACGTTACGCCATCTGCCAGGAAATCACTTTTTTCAAAATGTAACCCGTTTGCCCCATCTTCTATCCACGATGAATCCAGATATTTTTTTCCCACCAGACGAATCACATTACTTTTTGCAAATGCATAATTCAAACCGCATTGAATATAGGACAGACTCCCATCTTCATCATGGTACTCATTAATAGCTGCATATGCTGCCTGAGCATCTGCTGTCTGTTCCAAAGCAGACTGCACCCGAATTTCCATACTTAATATCAGATAAAAATATATAATGCATATAAAAAACAGTAAAAAAAGAAACAAAGACAAAGCAGATTCAACTGTAACAGAACCGTTGACTGCACTTTCTGTTTTTTTATGCATACTTTTTCTGTTCTTTGTGATCATATGTATACCCGGCACCTTTTCCAGACAACAAGTTACCTGCAGACATAAATACAGGTTGTACATAAAGTGTGAAATCAGCTTCAACAGAATACACACATTGAGATATTCTGAAACCTGAATCCTTCTGACAAATATTCCACTGAATCATATCCAGCCCTCGGAACATATTCTTAGTTCGTGAATGAAAAAATAACAATATTCTCAGATATTCTTTATAATTCATTCCTGATTTTTCCGATGCTTTCGATTCTCTGGTCCAGTTTCTGCAATCAGCTGCCTGCTCTAAAGACAGATTCCAGCTTTCTGAATTTTTCAAAAAATCAATCTTATCCCCATTCATAAGTGCTTTCACATCAGACACTGCCTCAGCATAAGCCCAAGCCGTTAATATGATCATTGTCATTCCCTGTATCAATGCAGCATTTCCGGTAACTGCCAGCATAGCTGCCGCAGTCGTCTGTGCCTGTTGTTTCTTTACGCCATCTGTTAACAAATGAATCAGATTCATCGCCTGTCTTAAATACACCAGTTGATTTACGACTGTTTTCAGATTCTCATTATCTGAATTACTTTTTCCCAATACGTATTCAAGATCATAATTTCCTTTATCCGTATAACATTTTATATAGTCTGCCAGATAAATATTTAGGGTCAAAGTATCTTTCGAATCATCCACAGTTCCCTGAAAAATGTTTTTTCCACCAGTTCCTGCTTTATCACTTTTTCCCTGCGATGGTTTATCCTCCATATCAACAACTCTTTTTGATAATTTATTCGGATTATCCACAATAATTGAAAAAGCTCCCTCAGTTATCAACGTTTTAACTGTTTCCAATAACGATTTCCCTGAAAAACCATATTTATTATCCACATTAACTTCAGTCACAGGAATTTCCCACCCTCTGCAAGTGTTTATCCTGTTCTTTGTTTCCGTCAGCTCTCTTTCCACACTGCCATCAAGGATTTTATCCTCAGTAAGTTCTTCGGATAAAGGAATCTGAATATTCTGTAATTCTTTCAGATCATTTTGTACCGTATTTTTTGCTTCATGAACCTTTTGATACCAGTTTCCCGATTCGGATGTCATATCCAGAATCGCTCTCAGTTCATCATACAGCATTGATTTATAAGACTCATTCAGATTTGCATCCAGTAATCCACTACTAACTTCTTCAAGATTTGCATT
This sequence comes from Lachnospiraceae bacterium, assembly GCA_034086685.1. Lineage (GTDB taxonomy): Bacteria > Bacillota > Clostridia > Lachnospirales > Lachnospiraceae > TWA4. Next base: position 733 of record JAXDZY010000123.1, on the reverse strand, counting down.
CACTTTATCTGCAGAATTTTCATACTCTTCCAGATTGTTCAGAATGCATTTCAATTCTTCTTGCAGCTGTGCTTTTTCATCGGAAAGTTTTTTCAATTCCCTACTTATTTTTTTATACTCCTCATCATTCTCATTGCCAGACCTGCCTTCAACTTCCAAATCCTCAATTTTTTTTCGGTATTGTTCAATAAACAGCAGACTGGAATCCACACTTTTTCCAAATTCTCCAATATTATTGCTAATTGCATCAGATTTTTCAGAAACCTGAGCTATCTGTTCATTTATTATTTCCAGCTCTGATCCCTGTTGCATAATCTGATTCATATACTCTGTCATAATTCCACTTTGTGAAACCTGCTCTATATTTCCTGATATGGTTTTTTTTATCATAGAAACAACATCACCGGCAAGAATCTGGTTAATTTCCTCTTGAAATGCAGCACCGGCATCATCCATTAAACAGACCACATCAGATATAGCGACAGAATTTATTCCAAAACGCAGATGACTGTTTCCATTAAAAATACCATCATTATTTTTTCCGTAAAATTCCATTTCAGACTGCAGAATTTCATTAAAATTCAGTCTTTTGTTTACTTGACAGTAAAAAGTTCTCAATAAAAAAATAACTCTTTCTAATGATTTTATGCTATTCTTAAGTTACCACACTAAAGAAAGGTACAGACCACCTGAAAGAGTTATTCTGGATATGAGTTTACCATACTTTCAGGTG
>JAXDZY010000088.1:0-9071 GCA_034086685.1 Lachnospiraceae bacterium | reverse complement strand
TCGTAAAGTTCCTTGTTGTAAGCAAGGTAGAAGTTATAAACATATCTGCAGGTGCCGATCGTTCTGTTAATCCTGGACTTCTGTTCCTGTGTCGGATTTATTTCCGTTTTGAAGCTCTTCAGCAATTTCCTTATCCTCCTTTATCTGTTTTTTATAACATTGGTCTGCAATAATACCTTTGGCATTACAAAACTACCTTAAAAAAGATACTTGATTTTGTAAAGCATCTTTTTGATTCCTTGCAGACACTCTGGCATAAATAACAATTTGACGATTATCATTTTCTGTATTTATACCTTTAAATTGAAGATATTGGTCGTAAGTGTAATAACACCTTCAGTTGGAGTACGATTTGCTTTCAGAGTTCCTTCCCTATCCCAACGCTGTAGATTTTTAACAGAAACGCCTGTTAATTCTGCAAAATCTTTCGGTTTGTAATTTTTAATATTTGACGTATTCATAAATACACCTTCATAGGTATATTTAAACACATCTAATCACTTTTATCTTTTTTTTGACTACTTAAAATATTCTCCTTTTCCAGTTCTTCTACTTCTTCTACTGTAACCTTAGCCAGACGAGCAATCTGCTCTTTAGACAATTCGGTTTCAGTTAACATATTAACAACAAAATCATAACGTTCTTCCTGTACTGCATCTGCTGCTGCTTCTCTCATCATCTCATCCATAATCTTACACATTTCTGCCACTCCTTCCTCTTTTTCTTTTAAGAACGATGCTCTTTCTGCCAATACCCCATAATACATGTCTGACGGATTCGGGCAGGAGAAATCATGCATCAGCTTTCCAATCTCTGAATCATCCCGATACGTTCCGTTCACATACAGGATATGCGAGCCATCTCCGAACGGTTTTCCGGTTGTCAGGTTCATCCGCTCGATCTGTATACAGGGACACCCTGTTCCCAGATGTCATTTTCCGTGATGAAGATGACATAGGAATCCGGCAGTTTATCAAAATCATCTCCGGCATGAAGGTTGTCGACATCGATTATGCTGGAATGATATCTGGCCCGGTGCGGGTCTGCTCCGGAGTCACTCCGCTGGACTTCAATGTCGTATTTCTTCCCCTGGGAATCTGTTGCATATACATCCAGATAAACGGAACGCCCCTCCAGATGCCGAATCAATACCTGTGATCTGGTTGTCTCCACTTTCAGATCCGGTTTGTTCATCAGGATCCGCAGGATAAATTCTGTACAAGGGATGTTTTCATTGAAAAATCTGGTCATATACGTGTCATCAAACAGACGGAAGCTCCGCAGTTTCTCTATGTTCTCCTGTCTGATCTGCTCCGCCGTCTTCTTTTTTCTGATCGTGCTCAACACACCACCTGCTTTCTGTTATTTTTACTGTATCACAAAAAACCCTTTTCTGCAATCAGGCCGTTTGTATCTTTCTTATCATGTGTTTTATATTATATCATATAACTTTTTTATTTACAACATATATCATAAAATCCTAAACATTTTTGGAACCGCCATGGTTTTCCTACCGAATTCTCCTAACCCCTCTTTTCAACACACGAATGAATTGATCACTGGTCAATAAACTCAACCCCGCCAAAACTGCTGCTTCCTCCATATAAATAATTCATATAAAAAAACGGAACCGGCACCCGTTTTTCACGTTTCTGTCGATTTCTCTCTTTTTGATTACGGTTGTTTGATCGTTTCACTTATCTATCTTCTTTCAATCTGATGTACATTGTCCCAGTACTGCCAGCGTTCCAACTGTCAGAACACAGGATGTGATAAAAATTCCTGCATGCATAAACGAACCCCCTTTCCTTCATTTTGTCCGTCCGGCATAGTTATAATATGAATTTGAAATTCTTACTTGTTCCGGACAGCGTCTCTTTTCTGGTATAACCGGTGATAGATTTATGAATTTTTTTCAGTATACCTATTAGGCATTCCACTTTCTCCACACTGAAGTCTCCATTAAAAAAAGCCACCAAAATATCAATACGATTGGTAGCTTTTTTCATGCGTCACTTTACTCAGGTTGAATAAAGTATCTGCACTATTATAATGCTTTTTCTGAGCAGCTTTACGCTTGATTCCTGCATCATTTTTCGTTTTTTACAATAGAGCTTCACTGCATTTCTACATGATACACCTGTGGAAAGTTTTATCCAAAAAGCTAAAAGTGTCAATGCTCTTTCGAGCTTCACTTCATTTTCACCCCACCCCTTCAAAAACCCTTGATTTACAAGGCTTTCTGAGGCCTGTTTCGCAGGTATTTTTCTGAACTTTTCTTCACCGAAGCTTCACCAAGCTTCTGCCGGAGACCATCTGCCTTCTCTGAACCCCCACGCAAAATTCACAGCCAAAAAAGACCATCAGAAAAGCGGCCCAATGCTTCATTCGCCTCACTTTCCTGATGGCCATCTTATTTTTTCAACTCATTATTTTAACCATTCCCCCACCTTTCCTCCGCCCTTCACACCCCCCAAAGCTTCGGAACCTCCCTCATTTATGATATGGTTCTCCTGCACCCGGAGATATGATATGAGAAATAATTCTCTATTAAAAAAGCCACTGGAGTATTTAATCCAATGGCTCCTTTTAAAAGATAAATGATTTATACAATATTACTATGCCTGAAATTCCTTTGCCAGTTCTTCTCTTAATTCCTGTATCTCTTCAAGTGTCATCCCTGTATATTTGATAATCTTATCATCTGTCATATCATTATCTTTAATCATTTCTATTGCAAGTTCATAACATTTCTCCTGAACAGCTTCTCTCTTCATTTCATCCATAATCTTACACATTTCATTCACTCCTTCCTCTTTTTCCTTCAGGAACGATGCTCTTTCTGCCAGTACTTTGTAATACATATCCGCCGGGTTAGGACAGGAGAAATCATGCATCAGTTTCCCCATATCCGAATCATCCCGATACATTCCGTTCACATACAGGATATGCGAACCATCTCCAAACGTTTTTCCGGTTGTCAGGTTCATCCGCTCGATCTGGTATACCGGATCCCCCTGTTCCCAGATGTCATTTTCCGTGATGAAGATGACATAGGAATCCGGCAGTTTGTCAAAATCTTCTCCGGCATGAAGGTTGTCGACATCAATTATGCTGGAATGATATCTGGCCCGGTGCGGGTCTGCTCCGGAGTCACTCCGCTGAACCTCAATGTCATATTTCTTCCCCTGTGAGTCCGTTGCATATACATCCAGATAAACGGAACGCCCCTCCAGATGCCGGATCAATACCTGCGATCTGGTTGTCTCCACTTTCAGATCCGGTTTGTTCATCAGAATCCGCAGGACAAATTCGGTACAAGGAATGTTTTCATTGAAAAATCTGGTCATATACGTGTCATCGAACAGACGGAAGCTCCGCAGTTTCTCTATGTTTTCCTGTCTGATCTGCTCCGCTGTCTTCTTTTTTCTGATCGTGCTCAACACACCACCTGCTTTCTGTTATTTTTACTGTACCACAAAAAGCCCTTTTCTGCAATCAGGCTGTTTGTATCTTTCTTATCTTGTGTTTATTAGCATATCATATTATATTTTATTTTACAACTATATGTCATAAAATCTTAAATATCTTTGGAACCTGTCATTGGAACCGCCATGGCTTGCCAAGCGGATTCTCCTGACTCCTCTTTTCAACACACGAATGAATCGATCACTGGTCAATAGGCTACATCCGGCAAAACTGCTGTTTCTTCCTATTATAATGATATACGCTGTCTGTCAGTTTATCTTCTGCCCTGACTTCGGATGCATTGATTTCCTTTACCATCTGAATGAGTTCTTCTGCTTTCAGATTGCCATCATCTTTGACCAGGATCATTTCATGGAGTGATGAAGGCAGCAGGAAGAAATCCGATGCCAACTCGTCTGCCGTTTTTTCCAGAAATCCCGGATACAGGATGACAGCTGCTCCATAGTATTCACTTTCCGTGCTGATGACATACAGGAGATTGTCTTCAGTTTCATCTTCCGGAAACATGCCATCTGACAGCTCATTCAGCAGCAGGTCAAGACGTTTTACCACTGCAGGATGTGTCAGGGGAGCTGCCTTGAAAGCATCATCAAACATCTGCTCCTTTGTGACTCCATAATAAGCCATCATTTCACTGGTCACCAATGCGGTTGTCGTTGCGTCAGGATATGCACCCAGATCCACCCGCAGGGCTGCACTCATATCTTCCAGTTCCATATGCGGAAGACGGGAAAGCATTTCCCGGTTGTCTGCACTGGAAACGATCTGAAAAATCAGACGATTTCTGATTTCTTCATAGGTTCGGGGAATCCCCAGCTCCAGACTCGGGATTTCTTCCAGCAGGCTCAGAATCTCCAACACGATCTCGCCGATTACCAGCTGATAGGTGCTTCCGGCTTCCATGCGCTCCCAGTACGGTGTCAGGTTCAGACTGGTGCTGATCTCTTCATTTCCGGTTCGGACCTGAATCCCCCGATAGGACTGATTCTGGAGTTTCTCTATTTCTGCTGTCGTAACCTTACAGTCCATTCCCTGTTCTGCAAGTTTTTCCTGAATCTCTTTCACTGCCTGATTTATAAATCTTTCGTAAGTCATATTTTCCTCCTTAAATTAAAAAAGCCATGACGTTTTGTCATGGTCCTGTCGTAGTTATCTTGAATTGTCTTTTTAATATCCTGTTACTGTATCGTTTCCCTGATCGCTTATTCCCCTGTCCTTTTTGTCCTGTGAATTCCGCTGCAGTCCGGTGCTGAATGTTACTGTATCAGCATTTATATTTGTATGGAATCCTGCTTCACCGCTGCGGTACCGATTCCATCCATTTACATGGCAATGTTCATCCTGATTTCATGCGGAATGATTCCCTTATACGACAAAAACGGAACACCCTTTTCGGGTGCTCCGCTGTTCTGCAGATGAAAGAACTGTGCCATCTGGTCTGTTAACACGATCTGGATGCTGTCGATCTCTCGTTTTTCATTCATGGTGATTTTCGAGATCAGCATATGCAGCAGCTGTTTGCGCTGTTCCCTGTCCATGTCTTCATCCAGAAGGCAATGGAAATGTTCCATGATGCTGTGCACATACTCATATGTGACCTCACCGTCCTCCTGAAGCATGGATTCCGCTTCTTTTTTCTGATGCTGAACCCTGTCCAGCTCCTGATTGATCTGTTTTTTCCGTTCAATGAATTCGTCACTGGTCAGGATGCTGCATTCATAGGCCTCAAATATCTTACTGCGGCGCTGCTCCAGCTGTTTCAGTTCCTCTTCTATAGATTTCAGTTGTTTCAGGGCAGTTTCCTGATGCTGTCTGGAAACACGGTTGGTTGCTCCGACCACTTCTTTCAGGAATTCCTGGTCGGTCATCAGCTCTTCCAGTTTGGAAAATACTGCTTCATTTGCTTCTTCTACCCGGATCGCATTGCTGTGACAGGCTGTGATCCCTTTATTTTTCCATGCCCCGCAGGTATAGTAGACGAGCCGTTTTTTACTGCCGTCTTTCATCACATTTGTAGTCCTCGACATGACCATGCCCGCCCCGCACTGGGGACACCGCAGCAGACCGGTCAGCGGATATTCCCCATCATAGATCCTGCCCGGTCGTCCTTTCCTTGATTCCAGAATGATGCGGGTCTTCTCCCACAGCTCCTTTGATATGATCGGTTCATGGACACCATCTACCAGAATCGGGTCCGGATTTGGATTCTTCCGGTGTTTTTCGTTCCAGTCCCGTCTCAGGTTATACCGGACTTTTCCAATATAAACCGGGTTCAGAAGAATGTCACGCACCTGAGCGATGGCAAACTGGTTCCCTTTCTTCGTCCTGTATCCATTCTGATTGAGACGGTTCACGATTGCCTTATACCCTCTGCCTTCCGAACAGAGACGGTAGATTTCCCGCACGATCTCCGCTTCCTTTTCGTTGATCACCAGTCGGGAACGTTTTCTCTTACTCCCCGGGTTTTCAATCGGGCAGCAATCATATCCCAGCGGGGTGGTCCCTCCGCACCATTCCCCGGACCTTGCCTTTGCACACATCCCCATCTTGACATTCTGGGCCAGTGTATTGCGTTCAAACTCACCGACCAGTGCCATCATCTGAAACTGCATCTTTCCGCTGGGAGTATCCGTCTCAAACGGTTCTGAGTAGGAACGGTAGGAAATCCCGTTCTTTTCCAGTGTTTCCACGATGCTGATGGCATCCTTCAGGCTTCTGCTGATCCGGTTGATCTTCCACGACAGCACCATGTCAAATTTCTTCTGTTCTGCCGCTTTCAGCAGGGACACCATGGCCGGTCTGTGACAGATGTCCTTGCCGCTGATGCCGCAGTCCTTGTAAATCTGATAGATTTCATAACCGCATTTCTCACAGAATTCCATCAGCAGATGCTCCTGCTCATCAATGCTGTAGCCTTCTTCTGCCTGTTCCATCGTTGAAACACGGCAGTAGATTGCCACAGTTTTTCCTGTATGCTCTTTATCAAACATATGTTTAACCTCCTTCAGAATAATAATATATATTTCAAATGTCCATTCAACACTGCCCGGGAAGGGGAGGGGGAACCCGTCATGATCCGGCACAGGAGCGGTTCCGGTAAAACCGTCCCTGTACCTGACTGGTGCTTCCATACACCCTGTCCCGCAGCAGGCTACTTCTGGGACCGTTCTTTCCGTATATGGTTGAGAATTGCTTCTGCCAGCAAATCAAGAAGCACTTCTGTTGTAAAATCCGTATCTTTATTCATCGTAAAAACCTCCCGGTTGTAAGTTTCTTTTCAGGAAAAGATCTAACCATTCCGGCACCACAGCGTGGATGACCGGACTCAATCTTTCAAGAATATGTAAGCGTCCTGTGACGAAATCGTCAGCAAACCTAAAAGATAATCTGGACCGATCTGGGAACATCATTCACATGGCATATCGTGAGTCTGGCTCCCAGCGTCTCTTCCAAATCTGGTTCCAGCATCTCCAGACGAATACCCAGCATCCTTGGAGTGGCTGGTATTTGACAGGGGTCCATTCCCATATGCTCTGCCGTCTGCACCAGCTGTCTCGGCAGCCCGGTCATGGTGTTCTGATAACAGTTGGTGTGGCTTCTCAGCAGAAGATACAGAAGACAGATCGCCACCGGGTCCATCGGAATTGGTTTACAGAAGTCAGTTTTCCTTTGTTTCAATGCGTACATAATGAACATTCCTTTCTTATTGGTGGATCCCTGCAGTCAGAAAGTAGAAATCACTGAACAGTTTCTGTTCTTCATGCTGCAGAGAAAAATTTTCCAAAAAAATATTCTCCCACCATCATCCCGGTGTATTGCCAATCTCTTGACAATACACCTTTTCCATTTTATTCAGTCCAATTATTCCCAGCGAGTCCCTACTTCTTCTTCGCACACGTATAGATACTGATTCCCAGTCCGACACCGGACACAACTGATTCAATTACACATTCTGATGTCACTGCAGATATCAGACAACCGATCATACCATTCCCCTCCTTTCCGAATGCATCATAACGATGCCGTAATCATTATTCAGCATGAACAGTCTCTCTTTCCAGCTTACGCCGTCTACTGTGCAGAGATCATCCATGTATTCATAATCACTTTCACTAATATGATGCCTGTGCAGCCATCGTTTCATCTCGTTCTGTGTTGTTCCCGGATATACGATCACTCCAAATCCTCCCAGATCTTTCTCCCAGTCTCTGTCTGCTCCATAAAATTCATCCAGAATCGTCAGTCTTTCCTTCAATGCATCCAACACGATCTCAGGTATCTGATTCTGCAGATTCTGTTTCAGCTTCTCCAGCTGTTTCGGATTTTTCACAATCTGAATCATCTTTCTCTGTACTCTCCTTTTGCTGTTTTTTTCTCTTCCGGCTGGACTTCTTCGCCGCAGTTTCATTGCTCTCTTCTGCTTTCGCCCCTGTTTCTGCTCCCGCCTCCGTCTCGGCTTCCGTTTCTCTGCATTCTCTGCCCTGTTCATCCTCACCTTCATCTAATGCTTTCTCTTCCGGCATTTCGTATGGAATCAGCTCCCAGTCACCGGAAAAATACCGTCCTGCCATCAGTGGATGAATTGTTTTAAGGTCTTCGTACACCCGTTCTCTGTCCATGATGACCACCACACGGTCTTTCCACGGTCTGAGCAGCTCCATTAAACGGTTCTTTTCTTTCTGCACCCGCTGGTTGTTGATGCAGGTGTTTCCATAGCAGAGCAGAATCCTGTCAAAGTTCCGCTCCAGAACCTGCCTGAGATATTCCATGTTCTCGTCATTGTCTGGAATCGCAGACATTCTCAGCTTGCGGAAAATATTGGCAAACAGGTTGCAGATCGTGATGGTTGAAAATCCCATCGGCATGAGGTTGTTCAGCGTCAGAAAAGTTGTGGTATCCATGGTCAGGATATCTCTGCTGTTGGGATTCAGGCCGATCACCAAAATGCTCATTTCTGTTTCCATCGTCTCCATGCCGGAACATATAAAGGTCAGCTCAAATCGTTTTGTTTTTTCTTCGTTAAAAACGCCCTCCCGTTCCATCATCAGATTCTCCGTTGTAAAATCACTCATCTTTGTAAAATCATCCATGTCGTCTTCTTCACTCCTTCCAGATAAAAAGAAAAGGAACCGACACCCGTTTTTCACGTTTGTGTCGATTCCTCTCTTTTTGATTGCTGTTGTTTGATTGTTTCACTTATCTGCTTTTCTTCAATCTGATGTACATTCTCCCAGCACTGCCAGCGTTCCCACTGTCAGGATACAGGATGTAATAAAAATCCCTGCATGCATAAACAGACCTCCTTTCCTTCATTTTATTCGTCCAGCATAGTTATAATATGAATTTGAAATTTTGACTTGTTCCGGACAGCGTCTTTTTACTGGAGCAACCGGCGATTAATTTATGAAGTTTTCTTCAGAATACCTATCCGGGATTCCACCCGCTCCACACTGAAGTCTCCATTAAAAAAAGCCACCAAAATATCAATACGATTGGTAGCTTTTTTCATGCGTCACTTTACTCAGGTTGAATAAAGTATCTGCACTATTATAATGCTTTTTCTGAGCAGCTTTACGCTTGAT
>JAXDZY010000057.1:0-20314 GCA_034086685.1 Lachnospiraceae bacterium | reverse complement strand
CAAGGGACTGGTCCCTTGCAGGTTCTCAGGGCAGCGCCCTGAGCCTCCGGAGGACTGATCGCTTTCAATATCTGCAATTTTCAAGGTTCATTTGAGCCTATTTTTTTGGACACATTTTTTCATAAATTATTTGACACTACCGATTTCTTTTGACTTCATTTCGTTTAGCAACTGTTCTTTTATCTTACCGTAAATCAGTTCAAATTTTGCTGTCGTCATAATCCCTGCGCCTCCATGATTTTTCTGTAAAAATCAGCGTCGTATTCTCTCTGGTTGAAATCGTGAAAACTGCTTTTAGACTTCTGAGGCTGTTTTTTAATTTCTGGGGTATTCAGGTAATTAAACAATACCGAAATCGTGTAGGACCTGAAATTATGTATTCTCCCTGCCATCCCCAGAGCTTCCAGAGTATACGTAATTGCATCCCTGTTAACCCTTTTGAAAACTGTTTTCATTGACTCTGCAGGTTGATAAAAACTTCTGCTTATCCTGAAAGTATCTCCTGAATAGCTCATTACATCAGCTATTATGTTTACGATCCTGTCTACAACATTCAAGTCTGTAGCTGTAAAAGAGTTATAATCAACCTGTACTCTGATTCCCTCCAACATCTCCGCCCTCTGTTCGTTCTGGGGGAATGATGAAGGGGGAAGTGATAAACTTTTTTTACTCATCTCCTGTTTACTTACAAGGGGTGTTCTTTTTGAACGGTCTGGACTGTTCTTTTTGACCTCTCCGATGGATAAATTTGAACACTCCGCAGGCTGTGGCTGATTTCCGGAATAATCCTCTTCTGGTGTTTCAAATTCATCATTTTCAATTTCTTCAATTTGTCTGACTTTGGGAATAAGCAAATAAATGCGGTCAGGCAAATTTAATCCCTGTTTCACTTTAAATATCAGTTCGCAGTCTGATAATTGCTTTAATGCCCTGCGAGCAGTGGACAGGGACACCCTTGCTACATCGGCCAATTCCTGCTGCCGGAAATAACAAAATACCCGTCCATTCTGATCAGAAAATGATTGAACGTTTTTCTGGTCAAGTGATGATTGTATCCGGTTGCGTAGAATCGCGTAAATCACCAATGCATCACTACTCAATGCCCCATAAAGTTCGTTATCTTCCAGCAGGACCATAGGGAATTGATAAAATTTATCCCGTATCCGATCACTTGTGTGATAAAATCGTGAACCATCCGGCTCTTTTCCTGCCATTTCTTTTCCTTTCTGGACAGGTCCGCAAATATGTGATATTATAAATACAGACCTGTCCAATTTGTGTATTATGTTGGTTTGGTTGCCCCCTGCGGTTTGTTGGTAGCTTGCGCAAGGGGCTTTTTCATTTACTGGAGCATACGCCGGATGAAGCGGTACGCCTGCTGAACCTGACCGGCGTCCATATTGGCAATAGACTTGTGCAGATACACTTTCAGACTATCAATAGAATTATAATCCGTTTCAGTTTCCGTCCGTTTCCCTGCTGACAGCGCATCCAATGCGCCAATCAGCGGCCATTCCGGCACTGTACGTTCGTCTCCCATCGGAGAAATCTGTGTTGCCAAACACATAATTTGATACCGAATCTCAATATCCTTCAACTTTTCTTTGCTTCGCATTTTATTTTCACCTTGATATTTTTTAATTTATATGCTATAACAAATTTCAGACATAGTTATTTACTACACATCTAAAAAATCAGGCTCCTGACCGCTGGAATCAACCGGCGGTCTTTTTCGTTGCCTGCCGCCGGAATTTCAGGTACTCCTGCAGGTTAATCCGCCAAATCCCGCGACCGCCCGGAATACCGCTTTGTGTCGCGAAATTTTGACCCGAAATATGCACAGCGCAGGTTAATTCCCACCGGCTAAATCCCATCTGAACCAATTCCGGAATCGTGAAATATCGTTTCTCCATCCTGTTACCTCATAATTTCCATTTTCAGACGTTTTTTGCTTCTGTTCGATTATTTATCATCCAAATAATAAAAACGTCTGTATCGGGCAAATAATGCTGTTATGCGTCAAATTATGATTTTTTATCCAGTCCTTTGAGAAATCCAAACGTGAAATCAATTTTCCTTTGGTCTGTAAGTTCAAACATTTTCAGCATCGCTAAAAATTTATTGTCCGTTTTACTCGCCTTGAGAACATAGTAGGTCAATTCCAACCGCTGTCTGTTTCCGGTAATCGAAACCGCAGCCCTGATCTGATTTTTAAGTGATGCTGTTGTCATTTTTTCAAAAAGTTTCATTCGGCAGCCTCCTCTTTCGCATAAGGTTCATCATGTTCCAGCTGTAAAACCCGCTCTTTTGCCATTGCGTATGCCAGATCAAGCAGATTTTCTCCCGCACCCAATCCGAACTCAGGCGTGTCAAGAATCCATTCAATCATAAGCAATTTCATTCTGATTGCATTGACATCCAGTCCATCGTCCTTCCAGACACCAGCGACACGACCACTAATGGATTCGCACGCCTCACGGCACTTTTTCATTTCCGCCTCAGTATCCTCATCAATCGGAATAGGCAACAGCTCCATTGCCTTTTTGTGGATGCGCTCATTTTCTTCCTGCTGCTCAATCACCATCGAAAGTAAATCATTATACATATTGCGATATTCTTCCACAACCTGCTGGTCATTTCTTGTTACAATCCCGGTCACACTATGCACCATTTCACGTGCAACTTCTTTCATTCTTGATTTAGTCATTTTCTGTTCCCTCACTCTTATTCTTTCACAACCTCATAATTCAGTTCGCCAAACCTGATTTTGTACTTGACAATTTCCTCCGCAAATCCGTTAAGTGAATCTGTATACTCGGGCTCGAGTTCGTCTGAGTGTATATCCATGTTGGTTGTATTTAAAACCAGCAGAATCAAGAACAACTTTAACCTCAACTCGTATGGATCTCCAATCGCATCTTCCCACTCTGCTTTCAATCCTTCCTCAACCCGGCTAAACATTTCCCGGCAGTCCTCCCGCTTAATGTCTGCATTTATCTGGACAATCCTGTCCAAAATATCATATGCTTCCAGCCTGATGCGCTTATCTTCATCAATCTGCTTGATTAATTCTGTGTACTTTTCGTTCGGCTCAATTACAGCTTTAGCAATATCTTCCAAAGTCGCACCATTTTCCGGCTCCCATGCCATTTCTGCCTGCTCATACACGCTTTTCAGGAAGTCCTCGACCTCTTCCAGTGTGTAGGCAAAATGCCATGTTTCTCCGCAGGTACCGCGTGTTACTGCCTCGCCGGTCTCCAGATTGACAATCTCATAACCCGACTGGCCGGCTTTCCGACTACCTTCCTCGCTGTGGGTGAAGCCCTTTCTGATTTCGTATCCTGCTTCTTTCGCTAATTCTCTTAACCTTTTCGCTGTCATCTTTTCATTCCTCCTGTGATAAAGTTAGTGTCAACTGGCCGGACTGTTTTTCGGCCAACTCTTGTTTCATTTTTTGTGCGCTCCTGATGCTACGGAACCTGCTGAAAATCTGAGATTTCTGCATCTGGATGTATTCGTCAAGCTCCGATTCCGTTGCCGGTTTGTAATAACCGCCTGTTCGCGTATTGCTGAGAATCACAAATCCGCTCTGACGTTCACGCAGGATATAACTCCGTAACGTCCTTGCATCAATGTTAAGCTCAGCGCACAATATTTCTTTACTGATTGCTTTCGTTTTGCCTTCTGGCAGCATTTCAAAAATCATTGAAAACCCTCTTTTCCTCTCCAAACGTTTTTTCACGCAGGGAGAATTTTTGATGTTTTTCCACGATCTCCTTCTGTGCTTGACTGATAGTTCTTCCTTATTAGCCATTGGCCGGGTGGTGGTCGCGCCCTCATGTAGTACCTCCTGTCATTATGTTAAAATCGCTACGATTTGTAGTGATTTGGATTTTGGGCATACATTATACAATGAATATTTATATAATGTAGTCCCAAAAACCCCCTACAATGAATACGTTATAATGTAGTCCCAAAACTCAATCAGGGATGATAATAAACGGATATCCTTTCGCCTCAATGCCATACTCTGATTTCATACTTTTGTTGCACCTTACCTTTTTTAGGCAATTAGCGTTTAGAACGTCTACAAGATTCGTCCTCAGAACAGAATCACTGATTCCTGCCTGAACAATCTCCTGTTCGGTACAGAAGCCATGATCTGCAATCAAATCGAAAATGACATTCTGTAATTGGCTCCGCTTTTCTTCCTGAGATTGGCTCACTGTCCGCTGTGTGCCGTCATCCTTTAAACGATACTGCGGGTATATCCTCCCGGCTACCTCCGGTCCCTCGGCTTGTAAAAATGCCTGGTAATTGATTCCCTTCAACCGATACCCGTGCTCTCTCCAACTCAGCCCCTGAGCCTCAATATGCTTCAACTGCCCCAGCGTCCAGCTTGTGAGCCGATAGAACGATGTATGATGTTTCCCACTACTTGCCTGGCGGGCTAAATACAGCTGTCTGGCTGGTATTTCATCATCCGGCACCTTTTCAATCATGCCGTGATAGCAAAGCATTGATATGTATTGATTGGTTTTATTCGCGTCCTTCCTACCTGAAAGACCAGCAATCTGTCGAACCGATACACTAAAAATTATGTTTCCTTCCTGCTGGATGTCAGGATAGATGTTCCTCCGAGCGATCAAAAGCATCTGCATAAATAATTCCTTTGCGTTGCGTGTGTTTTTTGATGCAACCGGGCATTTTGCAGAAAAGCTTTCGTCCCCTGTCTGGCTGATACAGTCAAGTATGTAATCAATTTCGTACAACTGTTCTTTGCTCCATTCGGTTTCCCGGATTGAAAGCCCATAAGCCTTCTTAATAAACTCGATGGTCTGATATTTTGTCTTAAAACCGGCGATTTTCTCTATCAGTTCGTGAATGTTCAGGCTTTCGACATCGCAATTAGAACTGAAACATTTGTATCGCTGAAACCCATATTTTCCAACAAATACGCTTGCTGACGGGTTGTGATCGTCATGGAACAGGCAACAGAACGACTCGCCTTTTTTGACACCCAGCAGTTCCGAGATAGAAATCTGATGGTAAAGATGATTAAAAAATTCGTCCCGGTTGTTAAACACGGTTTCTTTCTTAATTCCCAGCCGTTTTCGTAGTCCGTCAGCATCGTGGTTTCGGATCAGTTCGACATTGGTTAACGATTTGCCGGATACGCCTGATTTAGCTGCCTTTTTGGGCTTTATCCGCTGTGTTACAGGTTTTGAAATTTCCCGCTCCAGCAGTTCATAGGCACTGTTCAGGGCATCGAAATCGGAATATATCAGGCTTCCCGCCTGACTTCCAAAGAAAATCCTTGATGCATTCTTACAGGATGAATCAACCAAATCACCAAAAGTCTGCATGATTGCCAGCTGAATTTGATCCCGGCTGTTTATGTCAGTCACCGGCCTGTCCATCAGAAATGCAAGTCTGAATTTGGGAACCGTTTCAGTATGGCTGAAAGTGTAATACCCAAAGCACGGTTTTAAACCGCCCTCAGAAGCCATTTGAACGGCCTTTTCCGGGCTTACAATCCTTTCAGGTGGAAAAGGTTGCTTGTGCCGGTCAGTGTTGTCAAAATCAACCATAAACAGCTGCTGCGACTCGAAATCGCTGTCCGATGTCCCGCGCATGGCAGCAGGTCGGACATTCCGGCCATGAACCAGCTTGTATGCCAGATCTGACACTTCAATTTCTATCGGAACAGACAATTCGGATTGCACAGCAGGTAAGCTGCTCGGTTTTATTGTGTAAGAATTGTTATTAAAGTTACAGTAAATCTTCACGAAAAATCAGCTCCTGTTTTTTGTTTTTCCGCAAGGCAATAGTGATTTTCCGTATTTTTCTCCTTGATTCTCCTTTTTATCTGATAATATTTTCTCAATTATCCCAGCTTTTCCTGTATAGATCTCAACTCTTTTCCCAACATGTCAGCGGCAAATGTCAGCCCCTTTGCGCTCAACTCCTGCTGCTTCTCTGACAATGTCGCATATTTCAGTAAAAGTTCGGCACGCTCTGCCTCATTCTTTTTCTGCTCTGCTTTTTCGTCCAGAATCAGGGACTCAGCAGGGACACCCAGAGCGGCGGCGATTCTACCGATGGTGGTAGAACGCATCTCCCCGCCCCTGTATGCCCTCTTAACCGTTGACTCATGTATCCCTGTTGCAACTGCCAATGATTTTGTACCCATTTGGCATTCAGACATGGCATAACGTAATTTTTCAGCATTGATTTTCAAATCCTAAATTCGCCCCTTTCATTGACATTTTTGTCGTGTTATGTTAGTATAATAACCGACATTTTTGTGTATGTCAAGGGTTTTTAAAAAGTTTTTTCTATCATATAAGCGATATTTTTGACGTTTATTTTTTTTATTTATTATGTTATACTTTTTCTTAATAATTCACGTATATTAAGGAGACTAAAGTGATTAACATAGGAAATAGATTAAAATTTCTAAGAAGAGAACAGAAATTAACGCAAAAAGAACTGGCTGAAAAATCAGGAATACAGATCAGAGCTTTACAACGATATGAAGCTAATGCTAGTCACCCCAAATATACTACAATGCAATCAATTTCAGAGGCCCTTCAGCTTCCAGTTCAATGTTTTTTAGAACATAACGAATTAATTGAACAGCATGAGGGCTATCTTTGTTCGCTATCGCAGGGTAACAGATTGAAATTATTGCGTATCTGTTCCGAATTGGAAATAAGTGATTTAACAAAATCCATTATTATGCTTCACAACAATGAGAAAGAATATATGGATGGTGACCGCATTGTTTTTAACAAAGCCGTCTCTTTAACAGCATTAATTAATTCTATCGAATCGGGAAGTGATGAAATTTCCAATGAGTTAGCTCATGATATTTCAACTGTATTAAGAGTACCCGTTAACTTAGTGACATATAAACCTGAAATGAGTGCAGCAGAAATAATTTATAGTCGATCTATTGACGATAAAAAGGAGAAACCTTCTTCTAATGCTTTGAAAGCAAATTCTGTAAATTCACTAAAAATATTATTGAGAACTATTTCTTGGTTTAATGATGCGGGCATTGAAAAACTTTTAGACTATGCGCGAGACCTCGCATCAATGGAGAAATACACAACCCCTGATCCGGACGAAGAATAGAAAATAACAACAAATTGCCCTTGACATATGTGCTGACTGCAACCCTAAAACTGATAATAATTTATCGAAAGGAAAACATTATGGCAAGGAAAAAGAGAACCAAACGTGCAGACGGAAGATATCAGGAAAGTATTCAGATTGGCCGTGACCCGGAAACCGGAAAGCCGATCAGAAAGGTATTTTACGGGAAAACCCATGCGGAACTGGATGAAAAAGTGAATGCTTTCAAAGCTGAACTGGCAGCAGGATTGAAACCGAACCACATTACATTTTCAGAATATGCCCTGAAATGGTTCAACCTGACCAAGCAGCAAAAAGCTATGAATACCCGCCGGATGTATGGAAATGTACTGCGAAATCATACGAATATTATCGGAGATATGCCGATTAAGGATATCCGGAAATCTGATATCCTGCTACAGCTTAATGAATCAGCCGGCCATTACCCGACACAGGAATTTATGTTGACAACTTTCACACAGATTTTCGATTGTGCGATTGATGACGAAATTATCCTGCGAAATCCTACCCGAAATATTAAACTGCCATCTGAACCGCCTAAGCAGGAGAGAAGACAGCTGACCCGGTTTGAGCTGGACTGCATTGCTGCTGCCGATCTGAATCCGGAAGAGCGTTGTTATATATCCCTGCTGCTGTATACCGGCATGAGAAGATGCGAAATATTCGCCCTGACAAAAGCTGATATCAACCTGCGCCGGAAACAGATTCAGGTAAACAAGGCGGTGAAATATTATAGCTCCAGAACAGAAATCAGTGAGCCGAAATCTGCAGCCGGATATCGTGAGATTCCCATTCTTGACGCATTACTGCCGGATTTGAAGCAGTATATGAAGTCAATTGATACGGAATACCTTTTTGTTGGTAAAGACCAGACAAATGTTAAAAATGATTATGAAACACGGGTTTTGTGGAATTCCATCTACAAAAAAATGAATGTAGCAGCAATTGAACAAATAAAGGCAGGGAACGGGCCTGATGTCATTAATCTGTTGGACCCGATGCAGGGAATCACCCCGCATTACTTCCGGCACAACTTTGCAACCACTCTGTATTATGCCGGTGCGGATGCGAAGTCTGCGGCTAAGCTTCTCGGACATGCCAATGTAAGCATGACATTGGATGTTTACACCCACCTGGATGCAGAGAGGCTGCATGAAACAGCTGATAAACTGAATCAGTATCTGTCAGATCAGGAAGCTGATCAGGAGAATGACAGCAGTAATAAAACCCGGTCTGTCATAGTGTAGTCATTGTATTTGGAAATGCAGTAATTACAGGGATTATGCTGGTTTTTACGTTAAGATTTGCTTAAAATAGAATAGTTGCTTTTTTTTCTTTTATAGTGTATTCTTTCCCTGTCAGAAATAATTCCCGATAAACAGCAAAAAAGAATAAGGAGACCCTATGATACGATTAATCGCAAGTGATGTAGATGGAACTCTCGTAAAAGACGGTTCCATTTTCATTAATCCCGAATATTATGATGTAATTTCCAGACTGCATGAAAAAGGCATTACTGTCTGCATTTCCAGCGGCCGCCAGTATACCAGCGTACGGAGACTGTTCCGTCCTGTATCCGATCGGCTTCTTTATATTGCAGAAGGAGGCGGAGTTCTCCGCAGCAACACCGAAGTGTATCATATTGAGCCTTTACCGCAGGAATACATCCATGAATTTCTGGAAGACTGCCGAAACTGCACAGACATAGATCTTATTATCGCCACTCCTGATCTGACATATACAGAAACAGGATATACACCCATGTACCATCTTCTGAAGGATTCCTACGGTTTTGACGTGGAAAATCTGGATTCCTTTGATCAGGCACCGCTGGAAACGGCAGTTAAAATCTCTCTTTTCCATGAAACAGATATTGAAAGTGCCTGCGATAAGACCCTGCTTTCCAAATGGAAAGATAAATTCCAGATTGCGTGCTCCGGAAAACAGTGGATCGACTGTCTCTCACCCAGTACAAGCAAAGGAAATACCCTGAAAGTTCTTCAGAAACGACTTGGTATTTCTCCTGATGAAACCATGGTATTCGGTGACAATATGAACGATATCTCCATGCTTCATCAGGCAAAATACAGCTATGCAGTTGGCAATGCCAGAGATGAAGTAAAACGGGAAGCTGCTTTCGTGGCAGACACCTATTCCAACAATGGAGTACTGGCAGAACTTAAGAAGCTTCTGTAGCCCTGATTGATTTATAAAAAGTCTGCTGCTGACTGCCGGCAATCATTCTGCAGCAGTCAGCAGCAGACTTTTTATTCCTTCAACTCCCGTATTCTTTTATCAATTCCGTTCCATACCATATATTCATATACTTCACATGGAACCAGATGTTTCCACGATTCCCCCGAAACAATTGCTGCACGGATCTCACTGGCTGAAATCCCTTTTTCTTCCGGCTGAACATGCCATAATACACAGACATCATAGCCCAGCCTTTCCAGACGCAGCTTTTTATTCTCACCCCATGCATCATAAATGGTAATATAGCAGGTAATGTCATTTGGCACATAACAGTGAATCAGCTCCGGCCTTCCAATGGGAAATGGAACAATATCAAATTCCTCATAAGATAAACCTGCACCTTTTAAAGCAAACTTTATCATCTGCATCCGTTCATAATAGGTACAGGGATTGGAGGTCTTTTTCCCACGATTCACATCTGCCGCTTCAGCCGGAGACAATGAAGGATCCGGCGAAGTAATCCCCACCAGCAGATAATCGCAGTATTCCTTTGCGGCAAGAACATATTTTAAATGATCCTTATGAAAAACCTGAAATCTTCCGCAGACCAGTCCTGTCTTTCTCTTTTTTCCGCTGGCATGACCTGTATGATATGTATCTGTCTGCATATGAAACCCCTTCTTTTCCTGCATGTTTCAGAAACTGACTCAGACACCTTTTACTCAGCATCCGGCTTCTGACTGTTTTTCTTCTTCAAATCAATATAATTATACAATGTATATTTGGAAATGCCAAAATACTTGGAAACCTTATCTCCTGATTTTGTAATCAGAAAAGCACCCTTGTCGTTCAGAAAACGGATTGCTTCCATTTTATCCTCTTTATTCATTAAAGCAACAGGTTTTCCAATCAGATCCACCGACTGCTGAATCAGCAGATCCAGCAGATCCTGTACGTTATTAATAATCGGCTCGGGATTTCTGTCTATCTCTGACTCTGTCTCAATCAGAGTATTGATTGACTTATCAATAAACAACAGACCTGAAATATCATAATTAATCGCAAACAGATACCTCACCTCACCAGTCTCATCACGAATATACATGGTACTGGACTTCAAAATTTTCCCACTGGCTGTCCTGGTCAGATAGGCCAGATGATCCTTCAGACCTGAAGGATTTTTTTCCATCATGTCAATCGCATTCAATACTGCCTTGGACGGTCCATCTCCGATACGCCTTTTAGTCACATGACCATTGACAATAAATACAACCGGATGTTCAATATTCTCTTTCAGATCATGGATTACAATCTCGCAATCAGAGCCAAACTGTTTTGCCAGCCCTTTAGCTATCTGTTCTATTAACTCAAGAGTATGATCCATTCTTATCTCCCCTTAATTGTAATGTTAATAAAAGAATATCAACATTTTTTCAAAAACGCAAGCTAAAATACCTTATTTTTTTTGTAAAATTCACGCTTCTTTCAAATATAAATTTTACTTCTTTTTCATCCGGCCTTTCCTCGTTTTTTTACCGTTTTTTTCTCAATTTCCTATATAAAACGCCTGCTTTTTTCCGATCTTCCTCATTGATTTTACCATCAAATGCAGCTCTGTATACATAAGTGCTGAATTTCTCAAAACATTCTTCTGACTCCTGATCCTGATTCCATTCAGGTATATTCAATAGAATTTCTTTGTTCAATTCCTGCCGAGTCAAATAATTCTTTTTGAAAATTTTCCGTATCTCTCTATTCCTGCGTGCCGGTTTTTGCAACAAAAGTTTCATCATATTTTTAATATCCTGCCTTGCATCGCCCGTATGAATCATACGATACTCGTACCATATTCTGAATTTTCTGAAAAAAATCAAAATAATAACGGTCATCAGCACAACACATACCACCCAAAAGATCATTCGGACTGCCCATACAACCCACCCCGGTATTACTGTTTTTCCCACATACGCATCCTGCTGCCCTGCAAAAGAACCTGCCAGCTCCCCTCTGTAAGCCGGAGTCATTTCAACAGGAACCCAGCATCCATCTGAAGATTCATCATCATCTTTTGCACCATTTTCCTGATAGATTTCCGCCCATGCATGTGCATTGCTGTCCAGTATTTCAGCACTCCAGCTGCCATCCTCCTGTTGTTCCCAGGCAGATACCGGAACAAAATATCCTTCCGCATACCTGGAACTGACGCCCGCTGCCCGCAGCATCATAACTCCCGCAGCTGCAAAATGCATACAGTATCCCTTTTTATTCTCTGTCAGAAACCATTGAATGAAATCTTTATTTTTCGGAGCATTACCGGGAGACAGAGTATAATAAGCGGTTTCCTCGAGTATTTTCTCAATTTTATCTGCAATCGCTTCATTTTTGCTGACTGAATCACTTACCTGATCTTCCTGAAAAATCCCGGGGAATTCTTTTTCGAACAGTTTTTCGAGTTCTTCAGGCACTTCCATACAGTTTCCGGTCAGATACTGTAACTGCTCCGGATAATACCGGCTGGCAGATTTGCTGTTTCCCAATACAATTTCATTTGAAGAGCGAGCCGAATCAGCAAGATGTAAAAATGTCTCCTCCTGCCTGCCTGTACCTCCATCCTTCAGGCTGTAAAATGTTGACATGGTTAATTCTCTCGCACTATCATCAAACTGCGGATCCCCCGTCTGGTTCCACCGGCTGTCTTCGTAATCCTCCGCATAAAAAAGGCGAATATACAGATTCTTTTCCGGCCTGTGATCCATAGTCGCTCTCAGAACAGACCTGCCGTTAAACTTAAGATTTCCTGTCAGGTCTGTACGACCGCCGCTGACTCCCCCGCCTGAATTCAGAGAAAACAAGGATTCTTTAAAAGAACCAATACCCGGGAGACCTTCCATTCCACCATCTGCTCCATTCTTCTGTCCGTCATCCCCCAATGATACCGAATCCCCATCCGGATTTTCTTTCTGCTGCAGGCTGTTATCCTGCTCCGGCAAATCAACTTCCGAATCATCAGCTGAAGTATCACCGTGATTATTCTCCAGATCATCAGTTTCTTCCGGATTTTCTTCCATATCTTCTTCCGGATCCATCGATATACCATCTGAAGACTCTGTCACCGGATTTTCTTTCTGTTTCTTTGCTTCCTCATACCGGTCTGATACCAGTCGTATTTCCTGTAAATGATTAAATATAACATCCTTTGTTTCTTTATCCGCCTCAGGAAGAATTTCATTCGGCATCAGAACCGGCAGCGATATAATAAACAAAATGACCGTTGCATATACAGGAAGAAGTGCAGCCGGAAATCCTTTCAAAAAAGTCCGAAGATTTTTCTCCCCCTTCAAACGCATCCACTGTTTTGAAAGATTGATATAAATCCATCCTGCGATAAGAAAAATCAGATTTTCGTATTGCGGAACTTTACCCAACAACAGTATCAGGGCAAAAAATCCTCCTGAGAGTATGTAGATCTGCGCTGTATATCCGGCCGCCAGAACAGGCAAACAAAACAGAAAAACGATTGCTGCATACAGCAATATAAATCCATATGACAAATAATCATATGCCTGCTTCCCCACATGCATATAAGAAATCTCGTAATCATAATAACCGCATTCATGATATGCATAAATGAAGCTGTTAACTATACAATATAATCCTTCTGTGCTTTTCTTCAGAAATGAAGGTTCAACTTTCTTTTCCTGTTCCGTATACTCATATTCTGATTCAGCATTAAACTCATCTTCATACTCATGTACCTCCGATACCATGTCTGACCTTTCATATGACATTGCAGCATCCCGAACCAGCAATATCATAATCCATGCCAGAAACAGGCATCCCAATATCAGTGGAAGCTGATGCAGCAGCCTTTTCATATCCGACCTCCAGTTTTTTCTTATAATTCCAGCATAAGCTCTGCAAGGCTTTTTTCAACATTATTTCGGTCAATCTTTCCAACCAGTTCTTCCTGTTTATACAATTCCAGGTTTTCTGTAAGACGTATGCTGGTATGATAACTTCCCTTCCCATACCAGTCATTATATATCTCCGCATCGAGATGCCTCTTTCTGTTCTCCAAAGATGCAGACGGCCTTCTTATTTTCTGTTTTTCTTCCGTTCCCATCAGATCCTGCAGAAAAAGATACAGGTTGTCTTCTTTAATGACAGGCTTTCGGATCAGCGCTCCCTGCTCATCCATGCAGCATAAAAAATGCAGACACTTTTCCTGACACATCTCCATACTTATGGACATAAAAGTTTCCAGATAGGTTTCAGAAAAACTATGGGTATCCAATAAAAATACAACTGCAAATCCAACAGGCTCACTGTATTCTTTAATCATCAGTGTATCCGTTCTCTGCGACAGCTTCCAGTGAATTTTCTGCAGCCGGTCTCCTGCCCGATATTCTCTGATCTCCAGCACCTCGGATGGATCATTTCCCTCTTCATCCTCATAATACAGACCGCTTTCTTCCCCATAATACCGAAATTCAGACTGAATTTCCATGGCTACCGGATAAATCCGCGGCAGTACAAGAACCGAAATCCCGGTTCTCATCTTCCTGCTGCTGCTGAAAAGATGAAGAAGATCATAATATACAAGACGCCTGATCTCAATTCTGCAGAATCCGGATTTTTCAGCTTTCACATACAGGATTTCTTCATGCTCATCATGTCCACGCAAAGAACAGAAACAGGATTGTCTGTTTTTCACGCCATTCACATCCACAAATACTCTGACAAACGGTACCGGAAAAAAACCTCTGTTCTTTAAATTTATCTGAACCGGTATATCAGAACCTTTATTGACTACACGCACATGATTCAAAATACCTGCCTCAACCCTGAATCCTGCATTCCACAATTGAAACAAAGCAAGCACAAACCATATAATCTCTGCTGCCAGTAAACGATACGCCTCCGGTGATTCATACATGATAATAAAGTATAAAGTTGTTCCTGCAGAAATCAAAAACAAAATCCACTTTTTCATCTTCTCTTCCGTTGGCTCCACGGCACCGGCTGCCTGACTGTATGCAGAATCTCTTCCAGCACATCATCTTTACTCAACTGATTCACTCTGGCCTTGGCATTCAGAAAAATCCTGTGTGCTGCCACATCCTTAAATACTTTATACACATCCTCCGGAAGCACATAGTCTCTCCCGCCCAGAAAAGCCAGTCCCTGCGACATTCTGGCCAGAGCCAACGTTCCCCGGGGGCTGATGCCCAGCTTAATCATATCGTGGTTTCTTGTGTGTCCCACCAGTTCTACGATATATTCATAAACAGTATCATGAATATACACATCCTGAACCGTCTCCTGAATATACAGCAGTTCCTGCTTCCCCATAACTTTCTTTACATCATCCAGAGGATTATTCCTTCTTCTTCTCTTAATGATCTCAATTTCCTCACTGTTTTCAGGGTACCCCATATGAAGGCTGATCATAAAACGGTCCATCTGGGAATCCGGCAACGGCTGTGTTCCTGCCGATCCTGACGGATTCTGCGTAGCAATAACAATAAATGGTTTCGGCACCTGAAGCGTATGTCCGTCAATGGTCACCCTGCGCTCTTCCATGACCTCCAGCAGAGCTGACTGTGTCTTGGGCGAAGTTCTATTGATCTCATCTGCCAGAAACAGCTCACTCATGACAGGTCCTTCCCTGTACTCAAATGTCCCTGCTTTGTGATCATACATAAAATACCCTGTCACATCGCTGGGAAGCACATCCGGAGTAAACTGCATCCTCTTCTGCTGAATATCCATGGCTTTCGCAAAAGCAAGTGCCATAGTGGTTTTACCCACACCCGGTATATCATCAATCAATATATGCCCCTGCATCAGAATTGCCGCCATCATCTTTATAATTACATCATCTTTGCCAATTACCGCCTTTTTGACTTCATCTGTCACACGGGAAATATCAGTATCTTCCAGCACCATCTTTTACGTCCCCCATCCTTCCTATCTATCTGCCTGCCCATCTTCTGAAATACAACATGTAACCAGTATAGCAAAATGTTCTGCATAAATCGTGTAAAATATCATAAAAAATCCTTAAGATTTTCTTAACAGTATAAACTGAAAAAGTGTACCTGGCTTCTGCCCCCGGTACACTTTCTGACACTTTTTATTAAATTTTTTATCAGACTCTTTTTACTAAAAAATCGACTGTCCGTTCTGCATCTGTTCTGTAATCTGGTATTGATCAGAAACCTGAAATCAAATCTGCAGAAGCTTCTCAATCAGGCGGTATCCTTCTTTTTCCTCTATTCCCGATCTTTCAGCCTCTTTTTCTGTATAAAGCAGCCCAGCTCCCATATCTTTTGAACTGTCATAAATCATATAGGGAACAGGATCCGAAGTATGTGTACGACACCAGATCGGAGTAGGATGATCCGGCATTACAAGCATACGGAAATCAACTCCTGCATCCTCCAGTCCCTTTTTGACTGCTCCAATTACTCTGCCATCCAGATACTCTATGGACTGAACCTTTTTCTGTACACTTCCCTGATGTCCCATCTCATCCGGTGCCTCCAGATGAATATAAACAAAATCATAATCATCCTTTGTTAATACATCTACAGCAGCCTGAGCTTTTCCTTCATAATTGGTATGAAGCGAACCATTTGCTCCCGGAACTTCAATTACTTTCATTCCTGCACCTACTGCAATTCCCTTCAAAAGATCAACAGCAGAAATCATAGCACCTTTCTTACCGGTCTTCTCTTCAAACGAAGAAAGTCCGGGTTTTGTACCTGCGCCCCAGAACCATAGAGAATTGGCTTTATTCAATCCCTGTTCTGCTCTTTTAATATTAACAGGATGATTATTCAGAATTTCATAACTTTTCTCCATCATATAACGGAACGATTCTTTTTCAGGCAGATACTGACCGATTACCTGTCCCAACACATCATGCGGCTGTGTAAAATCCAGTACCTCTCCTTTATTCCAGATCAGCAAATGCCGATAGCTTGTTCCCGTATAAAACTGAAATTCTTCATTCTGAAAAACCTCTTTTACAGCCTGAATCAGAATATCCGCTTCCTCTGTGGAAATTTCCCCTGAACTGTGATCCAGAATTCTTTTATCCTCATATCTTTCCTCGTCTTCTGACAGGGTAACAATATTACACCTTAAAGCAATATCCGTATCCTTCATAGGTACACCGATACTTAATGCTTCCAGAGGAGACCGACCGGTATAATACTTTCTGGGATAATATCCCAGAACTGCAAGATTTGCAGTATCACTCCCGGGTTTCATTCCATCCGGAATTGTATAAGCAAGGCCAATCTCCGATTTCGCAGCCATCTCATCCATAACCGGTGTCTGTGCGTATTCAAGAGGGGTTTTATTGTCAAGCTCTTCTATCGGCTTATCTGCCATGCCATCTCCCAGAACAACAACATACTTCATATTCAATTCCTCACTATCTGCTGCCAGAGACAGCTTATATATTTGATCGCATTTTTAAATGGTGCGCATCAGCCATTCTCACCATCTTCCTGCGGAAGACAAATCCTTCTGCACTGACAGAGCTTCAGAATCAATACCTGCGGATCAATACAATACCCGTTAAACACAGCTCCGTTAAATCAATGCCAGAAATGCCGGAACCAGCAGACAAACCGAAATCAATGAACCTGCAAGAGATACAGCTATCAATTTCAACTGTCCAAGAAATCCACTGCTGAGAGCCGGAGCTATATTGGAAACAACCAACGCCGAACCTATACTCACCAAAGACTGAAGTGCCAGACTGATCCATTCATAACTGTCTCCGAAAATATTTCCATACATAGAACAGATCCAGCAAATGACAACAGGAATTATAAGAACCATGGAACAGTTTCTGAACCATGTGGCTCCCATTCCAGCTCCTTCTTCCTCGTATCCAATAACTTTTCCCAGAATCATATGCAGAATAACCAGAATAATTACTGCCAGCACAATCGCTATTGCTGCTCCAATCACTGCTATAAAAGAATTTCCTTCACTGAAATTGGTATGCATTCCAAAAGGAATCTTCTCATAAATCCAGGTCATCCCCGATGAAAGTCTTGTGATTGTTTTTCCCATGGCTCCCCGCCGGGTCATATCCACAGCAATTACTACAACACAATGCAGTAAAATTCCCGATAGACCTATAAAAAATGCACCAATGCACCCTTCCTGATCTTTACGTTTAACTTCATAACAGAAAATAAACAGATACAGCATCTCTCCTGCGCAAAAAAGAAAAAACACAAGAAATGCCTGGTCTGTTCTCCAGACGATACCGGCATGAGATTCAAAAATCAGATATGCTGCAGCGGAAAGAATCTGGCTGACCACACCTCCCATCCATTCCCCGGGAATAAAACTTCTTGTCCGGAACAGATAATAGGCAATTATAAACATCAATACAATAAGCAGAACATATTCAAAAATTCCTGTAAGTGCAGAAAGTCCCATTTTTTCGAAAAATTCAGCTAAACTATCCTGAAGTCCGGATACCAGCATGATTTTCTCATATTGAGGAGTACTTTCTGTAACCTCTATGTATCCCCATAATCGAATAACACTGCATGCAAACAGAAATTCACCCAGCCACAGCAGCAGAGTAACCCTGCCTTTTCCAAAATCCAGAAGAAAATTAACAACCAGAAAAGCAATTGCACCGGCAAAAAACAATCCTGCTGCCGTTGAACCATACAGAGGCACCGTCTGAAGCACATCCATATTCAGGATCTTCATCACTGCACAATGTGCTGTAATCCAAACCAGGATTCCGCCCACGGCCAGTTTTACAAATAAATTATAACCATCATTGAAACCCACAGCCAGAAACAGCAACACCAGTGAAACAATCCCCAAAATAACTGCCATCAGAAACAGCAGGCCCGTACCTTCCGATGTAATCCCACTGGGAATTCCCGCAACTAAAATAAGAATATCCGCAAGAAATTCATACATTACCGAAATTATCTTTTCCATATAACCTCCGCTGCACTCTCCCCAGCAGTAACATACCCAGCAGAAAGAATACGT
The DNA here is from genome assembly GCA_034086685.1 of Lachnospiraceae bacterium. Taxonomy (GTDB): domain Bacteria; phylum Bacillota; class Clostridia; order Lachnospirales; family Lachnospiraceae; genus TWA4. The sequence continues at coordinate 1,912 of JAXDZY010000057.1, read as the reverse complement.
CTATCGTTCAATCATAACAAATTAATTGTAGCACAGAACGAATATCTGTCAACGAAAATCCTTTATAAAGAAAAAAATCTCCATCATACACATGCTATGTCTGACAGAGATTCTCTCATTAATTACCGTGCTTTAACAATCGCTCAATCTGCGCTTTCTCTTCGGGATTACTTCCTTCAGGGAAAATCATGGAATCAATCAATACACTAAGTGCCCTGTCACCCCAGAATGAACGCATTACCTGAGCATATTGTTTCACGTAATCATCCTCGCTGACCAGCGGATAAAAATAAGAAGCACCCTTTTTATAGGAATCAACATACATCTTTTTTCTCAAATTTGAAAGAAATGTATAGACAGTCGTCTCTTTGTACTTCTTTCCATATTGTCTATCCAACTCTGAAATCAGAACATGAACTGATACAGGCTGCTCTGCAGTCCATAAACATTTCATTACAAGGAGTTCGCAATCCGATATACCTGTGAAATTCATAATACAGTCTCCCCTGGAATTTCTTAAGAACAGTAACAACTTCATGTTACCATAGGAACCAATAGTTATCAATCATTTTTTTCCAAATTTTGTTAATTATTTACTTTAAATATAAAATTATGAAACTTGTGATTATGTATTCTGCAGTCATTAACCGTCGTATTCTGCTGCTTCTTCAATATTATCCTGTACACCATTACTATCTTTTATGGTAATAACAGTATTGCCCAGAAAGTCCTTTGAATATACAAAAAAATTATCATTATCCAGCAAATCCGGCGGAACCAGTATCTCAATACCTGATGAAGTCACAATTTTATGCTTTCTCTTCAGCTTTTGCTCCGTCTTCTTTCCCACCATAACAGGAATTCTCGGAATCCGGTTCTGCTCCAGCTTCTCCTTGCAGACATCTACAGCTGTATCATTGTCCGAAAAAATCTCCTCCGCCACTTCCCCCATGTGGATTCTTCCATCTTCCTCTACCTTTTCCGCCATGGCATTCCGGTATGCAAATACTTTCTGCTGCGCATCATCACTATAGCATTGAGAAATCGTATCCAGAATAACATCGTCAATCGTATCAAGCATCTCTTTTTCAGAATGATTGAGACTGACTTTAAGAATATAATCTGCCATAAAATTCACCGGCTCGTTATGATTTATATAATGAACTTTATCAGAAACCAGAACTCTCTGCATATCCAGGTTTATAATAAAAAATTCATAACCTTTCTGTGAAGATCCAGGCAGAAGGCTCTGATTCAGTTTCCATGCAATTCTCCCATCTGATTCAATCTCATTCATAAGTCTGGACTGATAATCCAGTTTGAAAAATGCAATTACATTCTGTTCATCCAGCAGAACCCATACAAACACACCACATCCGGGAAGAAGCGATGAATTTTCCTTCATCAGCATAAACATCTCTTCCGAAATAATATTAACGAAAGATTCAAAACTCTCTTCCCGCTCAGGCAGAATCTGCATAAGGTACGAATCTTCTTTATATACTGCCGGTTTTGCCTGCATACTTCCTTTATTATGCAGAATCAGTTTTGTAATATATCTGGAAATCTCATCATCACTTCCCGGAATAAATTCATTATATCCTGCAAAAGGCTGTCGTGAATCCAGTGTGCATAAAAAACACCTCTTAATAATAACGTCTGTTTTCATCTTAACCGGAACATGGACTCCTTTCCATGTCCGCTCCCTTCACTGTATTTATCCTGTACTGTCAACTCATGCGCGTACAAATTATTTAAGTAGTTTCCAGTATACTCAACAGTAAAAAGTTTGCATGCTTAAGAAGCCTGTGAATCCCAGTAGATTCCAGACTGTTCCTGCTTTTCTTGAATTAATTGTGTTATGCATAATTCGGGGCTTTTTGCCATAAGTCGAAAAATATGATGCCTCAAA